>NZ_JBLTIM010000035.1:0-7590 GCF_055362665.1 Lactobacillus fornicalis | reverse complement strand
AAAATTTGACAGTTTCGTAAAATCAGTATAGTCTTAAATTACCTCAAAAAAGGGCAGTAATTAGTGTATCTATTTATTGCAAAAAGCAATTTATAGAGGTAATTATGCCATTTAATGACACTAAGTTTTAGTGTTTCACAAATGAGAAATTTTTGGTAGTATTATGCAAAATAAACGCTTTTGTAAGGCGATTATTCAAGCAGCGCTACCTGATGTGAATGTTGTTTCAAAGGAACTAGTACGGGCGATAGCAATTTGTTAAATCTCCAAAAACTAATGGGCGATGATAAAATAGAATCAAAAGGAATCTTCAAAGAGATTCAGAGCAAAATTAAAGAATACAATGATGATCCGAAAAGGAGAAATCTTGTGAGAACAGCAGAATTAAGGATGAAAGAAGAAACAGCAGTAGCGAGAAAAGAAGGGCGCGAAGAAGGGCGAGTAGAAGAACAAAAGAATACAGTGAAAGTATTCAAAGCCTTGCAACCGGATGCAACAGTATCAGAGGGGCTGGCTTGGATAAGAACAAATACCAAAGTTTCCCCTTCTGATGAAGAAATAAAGGCAATTTTAAGAGAAGAGTAAGCTATTAGAAGTGGACAATTTTAATTTAAATCAAAACATGACTTTTATTATATTGGGTCATGTTTTTTTGTAAAATGAACTATATGCACACAAAAATACATTGGAGGTGACTATTATTTCTGACCGACTCAAAAGAAAAATTAGCCAAGTTTTTATTAATGAAGTTTCAAAAAATGGATTCAAACATACATCAGTTGCCAAAATTATGAAAGTTGCCAATATTCGTCGACAAACATTTTATGATAATTTCATAGATAAGTACGATTTACTTTACTATGTTGTTTCCATGAACTTAAAAGAAAATATTGATGACAATATCGATTACTTAAATTGGGAAGAAATTATCATGTTGATTTTTTATGATATAGAACTTCATGCTAAGTTTTATCGGAGTGTTTTAAAATCACAGACCGAAGTTGATATTGTTTCAATGATTGCATTGCATGTAACTACTTTACTGTTTCATATTCTCGAAGAAAAAGGGCTGAGTAACAATCAAAAGGCTAAAGACTTTGTTGAAACTTATTGTTTAGGAATGACTTATACTATGACAGCTAATTTGTATCACGAACCAGAAGTAGAGTACGATGAACTTGCAAAAAAAGTAGTTAATGCAATTGAATTTACATTTAAAAATTATTAAAAGCGATAATGGACAAGATTGTGTTTTTGTCCATTATTTTTGTAAGCGCTTTACGATAACATATAAATTGTAAAGAGTAAGAACAAGAAATCGAGGATATACATATGAAAAAGATTATTAATGATCCAAGTAATGTTGTTCCAGAAATGGTTAGCGGATTAGTAAGAAGTTATCCAAAAATCTTAAAACGAATTCCTGGAACCGAAGCAGTTGTTCGGTCTGATGAGTTATCAATGACTGGCAAAGTAGGAGTTATTTCTGGTGGTGGCAGTGGTCATGAACCTACGCATGCAGGTTTTGTTGGAAAAGGAATGCTTAGTGCTGCAATATGTGGTCAAGTATTTACTTCTCCAACTCCAGATCAAATTTATGAAGCAATTAAAACAGTTGACCAAGGAAAAGGTGTATTCATGGTCGTTAAAAATTATTCTGGCGATGTGATGAACTTTGATATGGCTAAAGATTTAGCTGAAATGGATGGAATTAAAGTAAAATCAATTGTGGTTGATGATGATATTGCAGTTGAAAATAGTTTGTACACACAAGGTAAGCGTGGAGTAGCTGGAACGATTTTTATGCATAAAATTCTTGGAGCTGCAGCACAAGAAGGAGCAAGTCTTGATGAGCTTGATGAACTGGCCAAAAAAGTTTTACCGCATATTAATACAATTGCAGTTGCTTTGAGTGCAGCAACTGTACCAGAAGTTGGGAAGCCTGGATTTAATTTGCCTGAAGATGAAATTGAATTTGGAGTTGGAATTCATTCAGAACCAGGATATAGAAGAGAAAAGATTAAACCATCTCGTGAATTGTGTGAAGAGTTATTAAGTAAAATTGATGCAAGTATGCAACTTGATAGTGAGAAAAAATATGCATTGTTGATTAATGGTATGGGAGCTACTCCATTAATGGAACAATATGTTTTTTCTAATGATGTCCTTGATTGGCTAGAAAAGAAAAACATAACTCCGAGTTTTATAAAAATCGGAAATTACATGACTTCGATTGATATGGCTGGTATTTCAGTTACATTGCTTGAATTAGCTGATGAAAAATGGCTTGATTACTTGAACAAGCCTGTTGAAACAATTGCATGGTAGGAGGTTTTGGTTATGGAATTAACTTTAGATTTGTATGAAAAATGGCTTCGTTTATTTGCTAAAAAAGTTGAATCAAACAAGGCATATTTAAGTGAATTAGATGCTGCAATCGGTGATGGGGACCATGGCAATAACATGGCTCGTGGTGTTAGTGCAGTTGAAGAGGGTTTTAATTTAAAAGCCCCAGAAGATTTAACTAGCGCTTTAAAATTAACAGCTATGGCGTTCATATCGAAAGTTGGTGGGGCAAGTGGCCCACTTTATGGGACTGCATTTTTGGAAATGGCTAAAGCAAGTTTAAAGACTAATGATTTATATGATCTCCTAGAAGTAGCATTAGCTGGTATTAAAAAACGTGGTGGAGCCAGTGCTGGTGATAAAACCATGGTTGATGTCTGGGAAAAGGTATTGCCAGACATCAAAAATGGCACCTTGACTGAAGAAAAAATTCAAGAAGCAGTTGATGCTACAAAAGATATGCAAGCTAAAAAGGGACGAGCTTCATATTTGGGTGAAAGATCAATTGGACATCTTGATCCAGGTGCTGTTTCAAGTGGATATTTATTTACTAATTTATTAAAGGCGGAAGAATAATGAAATACGGTATTTTAATTGTTTCTCATGTTCCTGAAATAGCAAAAGGATTGCCAAAACTTTTGGAACAAGTTGCGCCAGATATTTCTATAACTTATGCTGGTGGGACAGAAGAAAATGAAATTGGTACAAGTATAAATAAAATCACAAAAGCTGTTGATGATAATAAAGCTAATAAGATTTTAGCATTTTATGATTTAGGTAGTGCCAGGATGAATTTAGAAATGGCTTGCGAAATGAGCGATAAAGAAATCCGAATTCATGATACAGCTTTAATCGAAAGTGCATATGTAGCTACTTCTTTATTGCAAGTAAATACTCCAATTGATGAAATTGAAAAGCAGTTAGCTGACTTAAAAGTTAAAGGAGATTAAGATGGATGGTTTCTTAGGAGAATTAATGGGGACAATGATTTTAATTGCCCTTGGTACTGGGTGTGGTGCGGCAGTCAATTTGAAGAAAAATTATGCTCATGGAAGTAATTGGCTTTTCATTACTATTGCATGGGGATTAGCTGTAACGTTTGGAGTTTATGTAGCTGGTTCAGTTGGTTCGCAAGGACATCTGAATCCAGCGGTTACTATAGCTTTAGCGGCATTTGGAAAATTCCCATCTAGCCAAGTTTTACCATATTTAGCTGGACAATTTTTAGGTGCATTTATCGGTGCAGTAATTGTTGCAATTCATTATTATCCTCAATTTAAAGAAACTAAAGCAAAAGAAGGAAATAGTGTTGGTATTTTTACAACAGGACCTGCAATAAAGAATAATTTATTTAATTTTCTATCAGAGTTTATTGGGACATTTATTTTTATTTTTTGCTTACTTAATCTTGGGAATTTCACTCAAGGTTTAAAACCATTAATTGTCGGACTATTAATTATGGTAATTGGCCAAACTTTAGGTGGAACAACTGGCTTTGCTTTAAATCCTGCCCGTGATTTTGCTCCAAGGTTAGCATATGCGATATTACCTATTCCTAATAAGGGTTTAGCAAATTGGTCTTATGCTTGGGTTCCAATTCTTGGTCCGATATGTGGAGGTTTATTAGCGGTATTTTTAAAAACTTTAATATAGAAAACAGGTGCATTATGCACCTGTTTTTACTTTTGTAAATTTATGTAAAGACTTTGTAAATTATCTCAAAAAATTGGCAATATTTAGTGTATCTATTTATTGCAAATAGCAATTTATGGAGGTAATTATGCCATTTAATGACACTAAGTTTTATGGTTTCACAAATGATGAAATTTTTGGTAGTATTATGCAAAATAAACGTTTTTGTAAAGCGATTATTCAAGCAGCACTACCTGATGTAAATGTAGTCTTGGTAGAAAGTATTGATGCACAAAAAGAATTAGGGCCAAAGAGTGACAAGCGCAGTAAATCAGTTCGACTCGATATTGCAGTTAAAGACCAATCTGGTAACTTGTACGATTGTGAAATGCAGGTTAATAATAACCATGACATTGGGCCACGAATGAGATATTATCAATCATCAATGGATAGGGATACCTTGGATCGCGGAGAGCCGTATACTTCACTATCTAGAACTTATCTAATTTTTCTTTGTGCTTTTGACCCGTTCGGAAAGGGAAAGTTGCGTTATAGCTTTCATCTTTATGATGACGAAGATAAAAGTATTCAACTAAAAAATAATGCGGAAAATATCATCATTAATTCAAAAGGTAGTGGAAATGAAAATATCGATTTGTTAAATCTCAAAAAACTAATGAACGATGATAAAATAGAATCAAAAGGAATCTTCAAAGAGATTCAGACAAAAATTCAAGAATACAATGATGATCCGAAAAGGAGAAATCTTATGAGAACAGCAGAATTAAGGATGAAAGAAGAAACAGCAGTAGCGGAAAAAAGAGGCCGAGAAGCAGGAGACAAGAATACAGTGAGGTCTCTCACGCTGACAATTAAAGAAATGCGTCCTGAAATTAATGAGCTAGATTTATTTAAGCAAATTAAGAAAACTGTAGGTTCAGACTTCAGCTTAAATGATGCAGAAATCAAAACTATAATTCACCAAAATCTTAAATAAGTACGAATAAATGCAAAAAACATTGGTAAATTTAACTTTTACCAATGCTTTTATTTATAGAATATTTTTCTATAAAATTAATGTTTTATTGTTTCCAGTCACTGTCAAACTTAACTTTACCAGCTTTGAGTGCAGTGTTAACATTGTTGCCCTTGGCTGTTTGAGATAAAATGCTTTCCATGATTGAGCTTAAATCAGCGAAGGTTGCATAGGAATTTTTAGAAATTGGAATAGTATAAAGCTTTTTAGTAGTAAATTATAAGATAGCTGGTGCTTTGACACTCTTAGACTTTTTGTATTCTCCTGAATTCAAAGCTTGCGTGTTAACTGGAATGTAACCAGTTTGGCTTGCCATTGATTGGGGCACCTTTCAGTAAGTCACTTTTGATTTGAGACTTCTCGCTGCTGCCCCAACTAATTTGGGAATTGTTAATGTATAAGGAGAAATCCTCTAAAAACTTTCTTGTAAATAAATTATGTAAAAAATATCTAACGAATCCTCCATCTATTAAGATATATTGCTAGTTCTTTAATTTATCTTTTAGGTTCACTTAAAGATATACCAATTTATAAAGATAATTCTTGACCGCTTTGCTAAAAAAGGCTATTATTGCACTTGTAACAATAAAAATTAACTAGTCCGATAAATGAAAATTGAACTAGACCAAAGGAGAATTTTCTATGTGTGGTATCGTTGGTGTTGTTGGTAAGGCTGCACGAAATATTATTTTAAATGGTTTAACTAACTTGGAATATCGTGGATATGATTCTGCGGGCATTTACTTAAACGATTTAAAGGGGCATGAATATTTAACAAAGGCAGTTGGCCGTATTTCAAACTTAAAAGAAAAAATGACCCCAGATGAAGATGGTTTAGTAGGTATTGGTCATACTCGTTGGGCAACACATGGTAAGCCAACTGTTGACAATGCTCACCCTCACTTTGATGAAACTAAGCGTTTTTACTTAGTTCACAATGGTGTTATTGAAAACTATACTGAATTAAAAGACAAGTACTTACAAGGTGTTAAATTCCATTCAGATACTGATACTGAAGTCATTGTTCAATTAATTAGTAAAATTGCACGTGATAAGAACTTAGATGGATTTACTGCTTTTAAGGAAGCCTTGAAGCTTGTTAGAGGTTCATATGCATTCTTGCTTGTTGATGATCAAGAACCAGACCACGTATTTATCGCTAAGAACAAGTCACCAATGATGCTTGGGTTAGGTGATGGCTTTAACATTATTGCTTCAGATGCTATTTCTGTTTTAGATCAAACTAAAACTTTTGTTAGTCTTGAAGATGGTGATGTTGGTGACATTACTAAAGACTCTTACACAATTGAAACAATCGATGGTGAAAAAGTAGAACGTAAACCAAAGGTGTTAGACATTGATCCTAATGCTGCATCAAAGGGAACATACGAACACTACATGCTCAAAGAAATCGATGAACAACCAGGTGTAATGCGCCACATTTCTCAAACTTATCTTGATGATGCTGGCAATCCTAAAGTAGATTCAAAGATTGTTGATGCAGTAGCTAAAGCAGACCGTTTATACATTTTTGCAGCTGGTACTAGTTACCACGCAGGTTTAGTAGGTAAAGCCTTGTTTGAACACTACACTGGCATCCCTACTGAAGTTGGCTATGCATCAGAAGCAGGTTATCATTTCCCAATGATGAGTAAGAACCCATTCTTTATCTTCTTAACTCAATCTGGTGAAACAGCCGATTCACGCGTTGTTTTAAAGGAAACTAACAAACGTGGCATCCCAAGCTTAACTATGACTAACGTTGAAGGCTCAACATTATCTCGTGAAGCTACTTACACTATGCTTTTAGGAGCTGGCCCAGAAATCGCAGTTGCTTCAACTAAGGCTTATACAGCTCAAGTTGCTGTTCAAGCAGTTCTTGCTAAGGCTCTTGGTGAAAAGCTCGGTGTTAAGGAAGCACAAGAATGGAACTTACACCATGATTTGGCAATTGCAGCTGAAGGAATTCAACAACTTGTTGATGGAAAAGAAAAGCTTAAGGAAATTGCTGACAAGTACTTGATTAAATCAAGAAATGCCTTCTACATTGGTCGGGGCATTGATCATGCTGTTGCACTTGAAGCTGCACTTAAATTAAAGGAAGTTTCATATATTCAAACTGAAGGTTTTGCTGCTGCTGAACTTAAGCACGGAACTATTTCATTAATTGAAAATGGCACACCTGTTATTGCCTTGATTAATGACCCAGTCACTGCAGAATTGACTCGTGGTAACATTCAAGAAGTAGTTTCTCGTGGTGCAAACATTGTAACAATTGTAAGCAAGGAATTTGCTAACAGTTCAGATGATATTGTATTACCTGAAATTAATTACTACATGTCTGCATTATTAACTGTAATTCCTACTCAACTTCTTGCATACTATGCTTCTAGAGATAAGGGCTTAGATGTTGACAAGCCACGTAACTTGGCTAAGAGTGTTACTGTTGAATAAAATTTAATAATTCATTTAAAAAATAGAAATGCCTAAGGGTATTTCTATTTTTTTGTTTATAAATACTTATAACTTAAAAATTAATTTTTATAATTCCAGAAATACGAAACTGTCAAATTTTT
>NZ_JBLTIM010000034.1:0-4995 GCF_055362665.1 Lactobacillus fornicalis | reverse complement strand
CTGAGCTAAACCGGATTATTAAAAAAGAGCGCGGCGGCTACCTACCCTCGCAGGAAGTTTCCCACCAACTACTCTCGGCGTGAAGAAGCTTAACTTCTGTGTTCGGCATGGGTACAGGTGTATCCTTCTTGCTATCGCCACCGCACTCTCTTTTGAGCTTACTCGCTCAAAACTGAATTTCAACCAACAAAAAACCTTCGCTTTGGTCAAGTTCTCGACTGATTAGTACTGGTCCGCTCCATAGATCGCTCTACTTCCACTCCCAGCCTATCTACCTCATAGTCTTTGAGGTGTCTTATTGCTTTCGCAAAGGAAATCTCATCTCGAGGGGGGCTTCGCACTTAGATGCTTTCAGCGCTTATCCCGTCCATACATAGCTACCCAGCGATGCCCTTGGCAGAACAACTGGTACACCAGCGGTATGTCCATCCCGGTCCTCTCGTACTAAGGACAGCTCCTCTCAAATTTCCTACGCCCACGACGGATAGGGACCGAACTGTCTCACGACGTTCTGAACCCAGCTCGCGTGCCGCTTTAATGGGCGAACAGCCCAACCCTTGGGACCGACTTCAGCCCCAGGATGCGACGAGCCGACATCGAGGTGCCAAACCTCCCCGTCGATGTGAACTCTTGGGGGAGATAAGCCTGTTATCCCCAGGGTAGCTTTTATCCGTTGAGTGATGGCCCTTCCATGCGGTACCACCAGATCACTAAGCCCGACTTTCGTCCCTGCTCGACTTGTAGGTCTCGCAGTCAAGCTCCCTTATACCTTTACACTCTGCGAATGATTTCCAACCATTCTGAGGGAACCTTTGGGCGCCTCCGTTACACTTTAGGAGGCGACCGCCCCAGTCAAACTGCCCACCTGACACTGTCCCTGACCACGCTTAGCGGCCTAGGTTAGAGCATCCATCAAACAAGGGTAGTATCCCAACAGCGCCTCCAGTAAGACTAGCGTCCTACTTTCTCTGGCTCCTACCTATCCTGTACATGTTTAACAGATACTCAATATCAAGCTACAGTAAAGCTCCATGGGGTCTTTCCGTCCTGTCGCGGGTAACCCGCATCTTCACGGGTATTATAATTTCACCGAGTCTCTCGTTGAGACAGTGCCCAAATCATTACACCTTTCGTGCAGGTCGGAACTTACCCGACAAGGAATTTCGCTACCTTAGGACCGTTATAGTTACGGCCGCCGTTTACTGGGGCTTCAATTCAAACCTTCGCTTACGCTAAGCTCTCCTCTTAACCTTCCAGCACCGGGCAGGTGTCAGCACCTATACGTCATCTTACGATTTTGCAGATACCTGTGTTTTTGATAAACAGTTGTTTGGGCCTATTCACTGCGGCTGATCCGGAGATCAGCACCCCTTCTCCCGAAGTTACGGGGTCATTTTGCCGAGTTCCTTAACGAGAGTTCTCTCGCTCACCTGAGGATTCTCTCCTCGACTACCTGTGTCGGTTTGCGGTACGGGTAATATCTCTCTGGCTAGAAGCTTTTCTCGGCAGTGTGACATCATGACCTTCGCTACTTTATTTCGCTCCGCATCACGCCTCAGCCTTTTAGAAGCAAGCATTTGACTCACTTCAAGCCTTGACGCTTACACATGATTCCAGTTACATGCGCCATTAGCCTACTGCGTCCCTCCATTGCTCTTAACGATTAATATTAGTACAGGAATCTCAACCTGTTGTCCATCGGCTACGCCTCTCGGCCTTACCTTAGGTCCCGACTTACCCTGGGCGGACGAGCCTGGCCCAGGAAACCTTAGTCTTTCGGCGGATAGGATTCTCACCTATCTTTCGCTACTCATACCGGCATTCTCACTTCTAAGCGCTCCATCTATCCTCTCGATTAGACTTCACCGCACTTAGAACGCTCTCCTACCACGTGCTTTCGCACATCCACAGTTTCGGTACTATGCTTAGCCCCGGTAAATTTTCGGCGCAGCGCCACTCGACTAGTGAGCTATTACGCACTCTTTGAATGATGGCTGCTTCTAAGCCAACGTCCTAGTTGTCTACGCAACTCCACATCCTTTTCCACTTAGCATAGATTTGGGGACCTTAACTGGTGATCTGGGCTGTTTCCCTTTCGACTACGGATCTTATCACTCGCAGTCTGACTCCCGCGTATAGATATATGGAATTCGGAGTTTATCTGGATTCAGTAACCCCTGACGGGCCCCTAGTCCAAACAGTGCTCTACCTCCATTATCCTCTCTCGCGAGGCTAGCCCTAAAGCTATTTCGGAGAGAACCAGCTATCTCCAAGTTCGTTTGGAATTTCACCGCTACCCACACCTCATCCCCGCAATTTTTAACTTACGTGGGTTCGGTCCTCCAGCCAGTTTTACCTAGCCTTCAACCTGGACATGGGTAGGTCACTTGGTTTCGGGTCTACGTCAAGTAACTGCTCGCCCTATTCAGACTCGCTTTCGCTGCGGCTCCGACTTTTCTGTCTTAACCTCGCTACTTAACGTAACTCGCCGGTTCATTCTACAAAAGGCACGCCATTACACTTTAATGTGCTTTGACTACTTGTAGGCACACGGTTTCAGGTTCTCTTTCACTCCCCTTCCGGGGTTCTTTTCACCTTTCCCTCACGGTACTGGTTCACTATCGGTCACTAGTTAGTATTTAGCCTTGCGAGATGGTCCTCGCTGCTTCAACCGGGATTCCTCGTGTCCCGGCCTACTCAGGATCCTACTAGAGCTTCGAGCTATTTCGCTTACGGGGCTCTCACCCTCTCTGGCGTCTTTTCCCAAAGACTTCAACTATACCTCTCTGTCTCATATCGTAGTCCTACAACCCCAATGAATAAATTCACTGGTTTGGGCTCTTTCCCTTTCGCTCGCCGCTACTTAGGAAATCGATTTTTCTTTCTCTTCCTGCAGCTACTTAGATGTTTCAGTTCACTGCGTCTTCCTTTAAATACCTTAACAGTATTTAATGATGCATCTCTGCACCGGGTTCCCCCATTCGGATATCTACGGGTCTTAGCTTACTTACGGCTCTCCGTAGCCTTTCGTGGTTCGTCACGTCCTTCTTCGGCTTCTAGTGCCCAGGCATTCACCGTGCGCCCTTCTCTTCTTGACCTATTACCTAGATCTCTCTTCTCGGTTCGCTTTCACAATCTGTTCAATGATTGTCTCGGTTTTTTCTTGGTTGTTATTCAGTTTTCAACGTGCAATGTTTGAGAGTTACTACTCTCAAAACTAAACAAAGTTTCTTTAGTGTGCTTCCGTACTCAGTGCCTTCTTTTAGTATCTCTACTCTCCAGCACCTTGCTTCCTTAGAAAGGAGGTGATCCAGCCGCAGGTTCTCCTACGGCTACCTTGTTACGACTTCACCCTAATCATCTGTCCCACCTTAGGCGGCTGGCTCCAAAGGTTACCTCACCGACTTTGGGTGTTACAAACTCTCATGGTGTGACGGGCGGTGTGTACAAGGCCCGGGAACGTATTCACCGCGGCGTGCTGATCCGCGATTACTAGCGATTCCAGCTTCGTGTAGGCGAGTTGCAGCCTACAGTCCGAACTGAGAACAGCTTTAAGAGATCCGCTTGCCTTCACAGGTTCGCTTCTCGTTGTACTGCCCATTGTAGCACGTGTGTAGCCCAGGTCATAAGGGGCATGATGACTTGACGTCATCCCCACCTTCCTCCGGTTTGTCACCGGCAGTCTCAATAGAGTGCCCAACTTAATGCTGGCAACTATTAACAAGGGTTGCGCTCGTTGCGGGACTTAACCCAACATCTCACGACACGAGCTGACGACAGCCATGCACCACCTGTCTCTTTGTCCCCGAAGGGAAAACCTAATCTCTTAGGTGGTCAAAGGATGTCAAGACCTGGTAAGGTTCTTCGCGTTGCTTCGAATTAAACCACATGCTCCACCGCTTGTGCGGGCCCCCGTCAATTCCTTTGAGTTTCAACCTTGCGGTCGTACTCCCCAGGCGGAGTGCTTAATGCGTTAGCTGCAGCACTGAGAGGCGGAAACCTCCCAACACTTAGCACTCATCGTTTACGGCATGGACTACCAGGGTATCTAATCCTGTTCGCTACCCATGCTTTCGAGCCTCAGCGTCAGTTACAGACCAGAGAGCCGCCTTCGCCACTGGTGTTCTTCCATATATCTACGCATTCCACCGCTACACATGGAGTTCCACTCTCCTCTTCTGCACTCAAGATTGACAGTTTCTGATGCAGTTCTTCGGTTGAGCCGAAGGCTTTCACATCAGACTTATCAATCCGCCTGCGCTCGCTTTACGCCCAATAAATCCGGACAACGCTTGCCACCTACGTATTACCGCGGCTGCTGGCACGTAGTTAGCCGTGACTTTCTGGTTGATTACCGTCAAATAAAGGCCAGTTACTACCTCTATCCTTCTTCACCAACAACAGAGCTTTACGATCCGAAAACCTTCTTCACTCACGCGGCGTTGCTCCATCAGACTTGCGTCCATTGTGGAAGATTCCCTACTGCTGCCTCCCGTAGGAGTTTGGGCCGTGTCTCAGTCCCAATGTGGCCGATCAGTCTCTCAACTCGGCTATGCATCATCGCCTTGGTAAGCCGTTACCTTACCAACTAGCTAATGCATCGCAGGTCCATCCTTTAGCGACAGCTTACGCCGCCTTTTAAACTTCTTTCATGCGAAAGTAGCTTTTATCCGGTATTAGCATCTGTTTCCAAATGGTATCCCAGACTTAAGGGCAGGTTACCCACGCGTTACTCACCCATCCGCCGCTAGCTTGTATCTATGTCCATTCCGAAGAATTTCAATAGGCAAGCTCGCTCGACTTGCATGTATTAGGCACGCCGCCAGCGTTCGTCCTGAGCCAGGATCAAACTCTCATTTTGAATTAAAATGAGCTCTTAGCTCAATCAGATTTTTTGATTTGTTATCTCAAATTTATTGCTTAACGAATTGACTTCGCTTTTGTTTGGGTTGTTACACCCGCACACTTTAGCGAAACTTTGTTCAGTTTTCAAAG
>NZ_JBLTIM010000033.1:0-300 GCF_055362665.1 Lactobacillus fornicalis | reverse complement strand
CAGTTTTCAAAGTACTAACTCCGGCCACTCAAGTGGCCTTTGTTATTATATCAGAAGCAATTTTCTTTGTCAAGAACTTTTTTCTGATATTTTGTAATTTATTTATCCTCGCTGGTCATCTCTGACTCACGACAATTAAATATATTACCATCTCTCAACCTTCTGGTCAAGAATTTTTTTAAATTTATTTTTTGTCGTTTGTCTTATTGACTCGCGACAAGTAATTATATTACCTGATTCATTTCAGAATTGCAAGAACTTTTTATTCTTTTTTGAAATGAATTTTGTCATCGAGGCTTT
>NZ_JBLTIM010000032.1:0-335 GCF_055362665.1 Lactobacillus fornicalis | reverse complement strand
ACTAACTTTGGCCACTCAAGTGGCCTTTGTTATTATATCAGAAGCAATTTTCTTTGTCAAGAACTTTTTCTGATATTTTGTAATTTATTTATCCTCGCTAGTCATCTCTGACTCACGACAATTAAATATATTACCATCTCTCAACCTTCTGGTCAAGAACTTTTTTAAATTTATTTTGTTCTCTTGAGTGGTTTCGTATAACCTCTCGCGAGAACAGATACTACTATACAGGGTTTAATGCCTTTCGTCAAACTTTCTTTTTTGTTCACAGCCATTAGACTAGGCGCATCATTTACCCCATCACCAGTCATAACAACTGGTCGATTTTCAGATTT
>NZ_JBLTIM010000031.1:0-29689 GCF_055362665.1 Lactobacillus fornicalis | reverse complement strand
TAACTAGCACCACGCGTATTTAGAATAATTGAGGTAATTTATCATGATTGAAGATCTTGCAACTCATCAAGTTGTTAAAAATCATCATGCATTGGGAACATCGATAACTTTACAGTTATTTGGAACAGATCAAACTTGGCTTTTAGATCAAAGTATTAAATTAATTGACTATTATGAAGATCTTTTTACTGTAAATCGTGATAAAAGTGAAGTTATGGATATTAACCATGCTGCCGGGCTACATCCAGTTCAAGTATCAAGTGCAACCTATGGCTTAGTAAAGCTAGCTGTAGAAAAAAGCTTGGAAAATTTTGGCTTTAATGCCTTAATCGGTCCCGTTGTAAAGTTATGGCATATTGGTTTTAAAGGGGCACGTGTTCCAAGCCAATCTGAAATTGATGAAAAAATGAAGTTAATTAATCCAAAAAAAGTAGTATTAGATGATGAACAACAAACTGTTTTTTTGGAAGAAAAAGGAATGGAACTTGATTTAGGAGGTATTGCCAAGGGTTGGATAGCCGATCGGATTAGAGATCAATGGCGCAGTTTTGGCGTGCGAGCAGGTATTATTAATTTAGGTGGTAATGTCTTATTCGTTGGCTCTAGTCCTAAACGTTTGAGCGGTAAGTGGTCTTTGGGAGTTCAAGATCCAATTGAAAAAAGAGGGAAAAACATTACTAGTGTAATGGTTCCTGAATGCTCAGCTGTTACTAGTGGGATTTATGAACGTTATTTAGAAGTGAATGGCCATAAGTACCATCATTTAATTGATCCTAGAACAGGTTACCCAGTAGAAACTAACTTAGCTGGTGTAACTACATTTACTAAAAATAGTGTTGATGCAGAAATTGAATGCAAAAGACTATTTTTTGCTGGAAAACCAGTTGATGGATGGTTAAATGATAATCGGATTGGTGCGGTTTTCGTTTATCAAAATGAAGAAGTAACTTATGAAGGTTTTGATGGTAAATAAAAAGAAGTAGCATTGCTACTTCTTTTTTTATCCAGCTGTTTTTCCAATACTAAATAAACTGTTGAAAACACCATTAGATAGACCTGGAGTTTGATAAATAATAAAGTGAAGGAATGGGGAATCAACAGTTTGTTGAATAAACCATTGATTTTGGAGGGCATTGCACATGGAAAGGATAACATAAACAAATAAATAAGCTGCAATTAGCGATGCTAAAGCACCTAAGGTACCATCAAGCAATGAGCTAAAGCTTTTCTCGCTTTTTTTAGTAGGTAGCCATTTGCTAAACATTTTCTTTATGTGTTTACTTACGTAAAAGATAATGAAAAAGGCAATAAAGCGTGCAGCCATTAATTCCATTTGATTTGAAGCTACTGCTGCATTTTGGCCACTGTATTGGCTGTAAAGAAAATTACCAAATGGATTTTGTAAAATAATAGCTAATGAGAAAAAGACTGCTGACAAAATTAAATTAACGATTTTGCGGGTAAAACCAATTTGAAATCCTTTGTATGTTTGCCAGCCTAAATAAAGTAAAACTAATATAGTAACAATCATTTTAAATCTCCTTTTAAGGCTCTATTATAGATTAAAATTTTTAAAAATGATATTGTTTCATGCTTTGACGATTAGCAAAATTTAATTCATAATTGGATGAGTAACAAAAAATATTTTTTTGCTAAAAGTATGATTTAGCAGTAAATTGATTAGTGTGAAACAAATTATGGAGGGTAAATGAAGCCTGAACTTTTCATTAAGCAATTAGCTGAAAAAGGCTTTGCTTTAAGTCAAAAACAGATTGATCAATTTTCTAAGTATTATCAAAAACTGATTGAAGTTAATGAATATGTTAACTTAACCAGAATTACAGACTTAGAGGAAGTCTATTTAAAACATTTTTATGATAGTTTAACCCCTTTTTTAGAATATCCAGAACTTTTTAAAAAGGCGCGTATTTGTGATGTAGGAGCTGGAGCGGGATTTCCATCTATTCCTATTAAAATTTTAGTCCCTGAAATGCAATTGGCAATTGTTGATTCACTTAATAAACGATTGAAATTTTTAGCCGATTTAACAGCTGATTTAGATTTGGGACAAGTAGAATTAGTTCATGGTCGTGCAGAAGATATTGGTCAAAATGTAAAATATCGTGAAAAATTTGACTTAGTAACGGCAAGAGCGGTTGCAAATATGGCTACTTTGAGTGAATATTGCTTACCTTTAGTTAAAGAAGGAGGTAAATTTTTAGCTCTTAAAGGGCCAAAGGCAGAATCCGAGTTAGCTGATGCCCAAAAAGCAATAACAGTTTTGGGTGGGCAAGTAGCTGCAACTAAGAATTTGCGCCTGCCTGAATCAGATGAAGAACGGACTTTAATTTTATTAAATAAAGTGAAACAAACTCCGAAAAAATATCCTCGGCAAGCGGGTACACCAAGCCGCAAGCCACTTCATTAATGGAGGAACTGAACAGTGGCATTCTTTTTTTCTAAAAAAAACGAAATTCCAAAAGAAAAACAAATTCAAGATTTAGAATTAAGTAAAATTATTCCTAATCGCTATCAACCAAGACATGAATTTTCTGAAGCCTCAATTGAACAACTCGCTCAAACTTTGGAGCAAGAAGGTTTACTTCAACCAATTGTTGTAAGAGAAAAAGGCGAAAACTATGAGATTATTGCTGGTGAACGGCGCTTTCGTGCAGCTAAAAGTCTTAACTGGACGACTATCCCAGCAATTGTCCAAAATATGGATGATCAAAAAGCTGCTAGCTTAGCTTTAATTGAAAACTTACAACGTGAAAATCTTAATCCAATTGATGAAGCTCGAGCTTATGAAGACTTAATGAAATTAAATGAGTTAACGCAAACTGCTTTAGCAAAAGATATGGGGAAATCACAATCTTACATCGCTAATAAGTTACGTTTACTTAAGCTGGAACCAGAAGTACAGTCATATCTTGTATCTGGTGCTATTACAGCTCGTCATGGTCGGGCAATGTTAGGATTAACACCAGTTGAACAGTCACATGTTTTGCATGAAATATTGCAAAAGAAATTAAGTGTTAAAGAAACCGAAGCAATTTGTGAAGATGTAGATGGCTATTTTGCTAAAAAAGCTGAAGAAGTTAAAAAAGCAACCCAAAAAGAGCCTGAGAAAAAAAGAGTTGTAAAAACAGCTAAGGATTTAAAAGTTCAGATTAATACTATTAAGCAAGCTGTTAAGTTAGCAAAAGATTCTGGTATAGAAGTAAAATCCCATGAAGAAAAAATAGATGATGGGTATAAAATAACAATTGAATTACACAGAAAGTAGGGTATGTAATTGATGGTTGATATTATTTCAATTGCAAACCAAAAAGGTGGAGTTGGTAAAACAACTACAACGATTAATTTGGCTGCAAGTATTGCAAATAGAGGATATCATGTCTTAATAATTGATATTGATCCACAGGGAAATGCAACAAGTGGATTAGGAATAGAAAAGTCTACTATTCATCAAGATATTTATAATGTATTAGTTGATGAAATTCCAATAACCGATACTATTCATCATACAAGTACTCCAAATTTAGATATTGCTCCAGCAACAATTAATTTATCTGGTGCTGAAACTGAATTAATTAGTATGATGGCCAGAGAAACTCGTTTGAAATCTGCCCTTGATCAGGTGGCAAATGATTATGATTTTGCATTTATTGATTGTCCACCTTCACTTGGCCAGCTTTCAATTAATGCCTTTACTGCTAGTGATTCAATTTTAATTCCAGTACAAAGTGAATATTACGCAATGGAAGGATTAAGCCAACTTCTTAATACTATCCGCTTAGTTCAAAAACACTTTAATAAGGATTTAGATGTTGAAGGTGTACTTTTAACAATGCTTGATGCTCGGACTAATTTAGGAGCAGAAGTAGTTAAAGAAGTACAATCATACTTCAGTAAAAAAGTTTATAAAACTATTATTCCACGGATTACTAAATTGGCTGAAGCTCCAAGTTATGGTGAACCGATTACTGAATATGATCCTAAGTCGCGTGGCGCAAAGTTGTATGATGATCTAGCAAGAGAGGTGCTAAAAGCTCATGGCAAGAGACTCAAGAAATAATGAACCACGAAAAAAAGGTGGCCTTGGGCGAGGAATTGAAGCCTTATTTGAAGACACACCAACTCAAGTAGTGCAAAGTGTGGATGGAACAGAAGAAGTTGAAGAACTAAATTTAGAAGATATTCGTCCCAATCCATATCAGCCAAGAAAGAATTTTGATGATAAAAGCCTAAAAGAGTTATCTGATTCAATTAAGGAAAATGGTGTTTTTCAACCAATTATCGTTCGCAAAAGTTTAGATGGATATGAAATTATCGCTGGCGAAAGAAGATTTAGAGCTTCAAAATTAGCTAAAAAGCCAACGATTCCTGCCATTGTTCGAGACTTTGATGAAGCTCAAATGATGGAAGTTGCGGTGCTTGAAAATCTTCAACGTGAAGACTTGTCTCCATTAGAAGAAGCTCAAGCATATGAAATGCTTCAAAAGAATTTAGGATTAACGCAAGAAGAGGTTTCTAAAAGAATGGGAAAATCACGCCCATATATAGCTAATTATTTGCGTTTGTTGACTTTGCCTAAAAAAGCTAAGAAACTTTTGCAACATGGTGAATTATCAATGGGGCAAGCTAGAACTTTATTGGGTTTAAAAGATAAAGATAAGATTGATGATTTAGCTAAAAAGGTTGTTAAAGAGGGAATTCCTGTCAGAAAATTAGAAGCCTTAGTTAGTGCAATGAATGAAAAGGCTAATAAGACTTCAAAAAATGATAAGATAAGAAAGTCTGCCTTTATTCGTGCGAGCGAAAGTAGATTGTCTACTAAGTTTGGTAGCCCAGTTTCAATTTCTGAAAGTAAAAAAGGAAAAGGCCATTTATCAATTGATTTCAGTTCAACTGATGATTTGAATAGAATTTTGACAATGTTAGGAATTGATTTAGATGACTGATACAAAATTAACATATCAATTAGCTGATACCGTACTTTTGAAAAAGCCACATGCCTGTCAGGTTAATAATTGGGAAGTTTTACGTTTAGGTGCAGATATTCGTATTAAATGTATGGGATGCGGTCATATTTTGATGATGCCACGAGCAGATTTTAATAAGAGAATTAAGAAAATTTTGACCAAAGCTAATGATCCAGTTAATAAAAAATTGGAACATTACCTTCCTAAAGAAAATATTGCTTTACCTAAATAATTTTTATTAAGAAAGAGAGAATAAAGAATGTCATTAACTGCCGGAATCGTAGGATTACCAAATGTTGGTAAGTCCACTTTATTTAATGCAATTACCAAAGCTGGTGCCGAAATGGCCAATTATCCATTTGCTACAATTGAACCTAATGTGGGAATGGTTGAAGTTCCAGATCCACGCTTAGCGAGAATTGATGAATTAATTCCTGCTAAAAAGATTGTACATACTACTTTTGAATTTACTGATATTGCAGGCTTGGTTAAGGGGGCTTCTAAAGGAGAAGGTCTTGGTAATAAATTCTTAGAAAATATTCGCCAAACTGATGCTATTATTCATGTTGTTCGCTCTTTTGATGATGACAACATTACTTCTGTAACTGGTAAAGTTGATCCAGAAGAAGATATTAATACAATTAACTTGGAACTTGCTATTGCAGATTTAGATGCAGTTAATCGGCGAATTGGAAAAGTTGAAAAACTAGTTAAAGGCAATGATAAAGATGCTAAGGCTGAACTTGCCGTTCTTCAAAAGATTAAGCCAGTTCTTGAAGAAGGAAAAGCTGTAAGAAGCATTGATTTCAAGGACGATGAAAAGAAGATTGTTAAGGGGCTATTTTTGCTTACTTCAAAGCCAGTTATCTACGTGGCTAACATTGCAGAAGATTCAATGGCAGATCCTGAAAGTGATAAGTACTTCCAAATTGTTAAAAAACATGCGGAAAGTGAAAATGCAGGAGCAATTGCTATTAGTGCAGCGACTGAAGAAGAAATTGCTGGTTTAGATGATGATGAAAAGCAAGAATTTTTGGAAGCAGAAGGTGTTACTGAATCTGGTCTTGACCGTTTAATTAAGGCTGCATATCATTTGCTTGGATTGAGAACTTTCTTTACAGCTGGTGGTCCTGAAACACGTGCGTGGACTTTCCATGAAGGCATGAAAGCACCACAAGTTGCTGGTGTAATTCACTCTGACTTTGAACGTGGATTCATTCGTGCTGAAGTTGTGTCATTTGATGATTTAGACAAGTATGAAAGTATGCAAAAAGTAAAAGAAGCAGGTCGCTTACGTCTTGAAGGAAAAGATTATGTTGTTCAAGATGGAGACATTATTGAATTTAGATTTAATGTCTAAGGGGAAATAAATGAATACAAGAGAGAAAAACTTAGCTAATATACAAAAACAAGAAGAAGTTCAAGCTAAGGAAGAAAAACAAATGAATAGTGAAATGCAAAATCCAACTAGTTTGCGTAAGCAATTAACTAACAAAAATGGTGATTATGTATTTCGCTTAGAAAAAGCTTTAATCGATGCTGGAAAAAGCTCAGCGGAAGCTGAAAAAATGGTAAATGATTTGTTAAATGAAATTGTAACTGCTCAAGAGCAGGGCATTCCAGCAAGCAGTTTGTACAAAAAATCACCAATTTTAAAAGCGGAAGAAATTTTGCATCCTGTTATTAAACCTAAAAAGCCTAAGTATTGGATGAGAGCAGTTGATTCAAGTTTGCTATATTTTGTAGTATTTACTGCAATGATAGCTATTATGGCCTTAACAGCTGGAACTAAAAATCAGTACAACTCTCAATACGGTTTGCTAACATTAATTGCAATTGCGGCCATTTTAGGAACCTTGATGACTTACTATACAGATATTTTGGTGGCAGGTGGAAAAGGTAAGGCAAAATTTGGGAAAATAGCTTTATTGACAGTTGCAATGGTTGCTGTTTTATTCATAGTGATTACTATTTTCTCAAGCAAAGCATTCCAAATAATTAATCCAGTTTTACCTGCTTGGGGTAACTTGATTTTAGTAGCACTTGTTTATGGAGCAAGATATTTATTTAGAAAGCGTTATCACATTACTGGTTCAGTGTTGAACCCAGTACCACAAGTCAAATCACGTGACTAATTTGTTAGAAAAGCCTAAAATAGTTTAGATGCAAAAAAGACGGTTTAACGTCTTTTTTTCTTTTATACAGGCAATTTTGTGTATGGTATATAGGAAAAGAGGGGTTGTTTTTATGATAAAGACTTTGTTGAAGTCAGTTCGACAATATAAAACTCAATCGCTACTCTCACCTTTATGTGTGGCAATTGAAGTTTTTATTGAAATGTTCATTCCTTATATTATGGGATGGTTGATTGATAATGGAATTATGAAAGCAAACATGCCTTATATTGTTAAGACAGGAAGCTTTTTATTAATTATGGCGTTCTTTTCTCTGATTATGGGGGCTTTGGCGAGTTATTTCTCTTCAAAAGCAGCAGCGGGTTTGGCTGCAAATTTGCGTCAGGATATGTTTTTTCATACCCAAGACTTTTCATTTGAAAATATTGATAAATTTTCTAGCTCTAGTTTAGTAACTCGTTTAACTACAGATATTAATAATGTGCAACTAGCTTATCAGATGGTCATAAGAATTGCTGTAAGAGCACCTTTAATGTTGGTAGTTTCTGTGATTATGGCGTTTGCTGTTAATTCAGAGTTAGCTGTATTATTTGTGATTTTAGCTCCATTTATGGCTATTTTACTAGCGTTAATTATTAAAAGTGCCTTTCCTTATTTCCCTAAAATTTTCAAAGGATATGATCGCTTAAATCGAACAGTTCGTGAAAATGTTCGTGGAGTTCGTGAAGTAAAGACTTATGTTCACGAAAAAGAACAAATTGAAGAATTTCAAAAATCTTCTAATTATATCTATAAGTTATTTACTGCGGCTCAAAAAATCATGGCATTAAATGCTCCAGTAATGATGCTTTTGTTAAATGGTTCTATGCTGTTACTTTCTTGGTTTGGAGCTAATTTGATTGTTAATAAATCCATGCAAACTGGTCAACTGGTTTCAATGTTTTCATATTCTAATTCAGTTTTGTTCAGTTTAATGATGCTCTCAATGATTTTTACCCAATTAACTATCTCACAAGCTAGTGCTAAAAGAATTGTTGAGGTAATTGATGAGGTACCTACTATTTCTAAACCCCAGCAACATCCAGTTACTGAATTTACAAATGGAGATATATTATTTGACCATGTCAATTTTAAATACGAAAAAGACTCTGATGTGTATGCTTTAAAAGATATTAACTTGCACATTCATTCTGGAGAAACTATTGGAATTATTGGTGAAACTGGTTCAGGGAAGTCAACTTTAGTAGCTATGATTCCACGACTTTACGATTCAACAGGTGGAGCAGTAAGAGTAGCAGGACATAATGTACGGTCATATGATTTAAAAACTTTACGTGATAACGTAGCAATGGTGTTACAAAAGAATGTGCTATTTTCTGGGACTATTAAAGATAACCTTAAATGGGGTAATGAAAATGCTAGTGATGAAGAAGTTATTGCTGCAAGTAAAGTGGCTCATGCAGATGATTTTATTAAAGAATTTTCAGATGGCTACGATACTATGATTGAACAAGGTGGTAATAATGTTTCTGGAGGTCAAAAACAAAGAATTACTATTGCTCGAGCTTTACTTAAAAAGCCAAAAGTTTTAATCTTAGATGATTCAACATCTGCAGTTGATACTAAAACTGAAAAGGAAATCCGATTAGCACTTCGGAGAGATTTGCCAAAGACTACTAAAATTATTATTTCTCAAAGAATTGTTTCGATTAAAGATGCCGATCGAATTATTGTTATGAACCATGGAAAAATTGAAGATATTGGAACACACGACGAATTAATTAAGAGAAATGAATTGTATAGTTCTATTAATAAATTCTAAGAAGAACAAGGAAAGTAGGTGTAAGTAGATGGAGAAACAACAACAACCCGTCAAAAAAAGGAAAGCCCTTAAGCGCCTACTCATGTATGTTTTGAAAACAGGCCCTGCCGCTTTTCCGCTATCATTACTTGGTATTGTAATTAGTGCTTTTTCAACTGTTTATGGTTCGCTCTTTATTGAACGCTTGATTGATGACTATATAACACCAATGCTCAAGGAAAGCACACCAAATTTCACTCCACTTTTTAGAGCAATTATCATGTTAGGGGTAATCTATTTAATTGGGGTAGTAGCTACTTACGCTTACACTTTACTCATGATGATTTTGGCTCAAAAAGTTCAAAAAAGCATTCGGGATGATATGTTTAAGCATATGCAATACTTGCCAATTTCTTATTTTGATCAAAATGAATATGGCGATATTATGTCGCGATATACTAATGATATCGACACCCTAATGCAGATGATATCGCAATCAATCCCGCAATTTGTAAATTCTACTTTAGTATTATTTTTGTTCTTGGTTCAATGCTTATTTTAAGCTGGCAATTAACTATCGTAGCATTAGTGATTTTTGCATTAGCTGTTGGAATAGTAAAATACTTAACTAATAAATCTGGAAATTATTTCAAAATTCAGCAGAAGAAGTTAGGAGAACTAAATGGCTACAATGAAGAAATGCTTTCAGGATTGAAAGTAATCAAAGTATTTAGTCATGAAGAATTTGCTAAGAAAGATTTTGAAAAATACAATGAAGAATTACGAATAGCTTCAGGAAATGCGAATGTATATGCAACAGTTCTGTTTCCAATTATGGGGAATATTGGTAATATATCATATGTTTTGATTGCTTTAATTGGTGGAGTGAGCGCAATTAATGGGTATTTGCCACTTACTTTAGGAGCGATAGCTTCATTTTTACAATTATCGCGTTCATTTAGTATGCCAATTGCTCAAATTTCACAACAGTTAAACTCAATTGTAATGGCCTTAGCTGGAGCAGATCGAATTTTTAACTTACTTGATCAAGAAAAAGAAATTGACCAAGGGCAAGTCACTATTGCACCTGATCGCGAAGTAAAAGGTGCTTGGGATTGGCAAGTGCCTAGTGAAAATGCAGTAAAAGAAGTTCCAGTAAAGGGACATATTAGCTTTAAGAATGTAAATTTTGGTTATGTTCCAGATAAACAGATTCTTTATAATATAAATTTAGAAGCGAAGCCTGGCATGAAAGTAGCTCTTGTTGGTGAAACCGGTGCAGGAAAAACTACAATTTCAAGTATGATTAATCGTTTTTATGAAATTAGTTCTGGGCAAATTTTATATGATGGAATAGATATTAAAAATATTAGGAAAGATGATTTGCGTCAGTCTGTGGCAATTGTTTTGCAAGATACGCATATGTTTACAGGAACGATTATGGACAATATTCGTTTTGGTAATCCTGATGCTAGTGATGATGATGTGTATCAAGCAGCACGATTAGCTCATGCAGATGAATTTATTCATGAATTAGATGATGGTTATAATACTGTAATTGATGGAGATGGTGGCGATCTTTCTCAAGGACAAATGCAATTGTTATCAATAGCTCGAGCTATGATTGCAGATCGCCCAGTAATGATTTTAGATGAAGCTACATCAAGTATTGATACTCGAACTGAACGAATGGTCCAACAAGGGATGGACAATTTGCTAGCTGGCAGAACAAGTTTTGTCATTGCCCATAGATTATCGACGATTGTCAATTCAGATATTATTTGTGTATTAGACCATGGCCATATAATTGAAGCTGGTAATCATCAAGAGTTGCTAGCAAAGAAGGGTTACTACTATGAACTCTACACTGGCAAAAAAGAAATAGAATAATCTTAAGAATATGAAAAGAGCATGCTTTATTGCATGCTCTTTTTTATATATTCGATACAATATAAATTGAGATTATTAGAAAGTAAAAAGAGGATTCCAAGTTATGAAAATTATAGTCGTTGATGATGACAAAGAAATTGTTGAATTACTTAGTATTTACCTCAAAAATGAAGGCTATGAACCAATTGCTGCATATAGCGGAAAAGAAGCTCTAACCAAAATAGCAACGACGCCTGATATTGGATTGATGATTTTGGATATTATGATGCCGCAAATGACTGGAATTGATGTGATTAAAGAACTTAGAAAAGATTCAGATATTCCTATCATTGTTGTTTCAGCTAAAACTGGTGATATGGATAAAATTCAAGGCTTAATTACTGGAGCTGATGATTACGTTGTTAAGCCATTCAATCCATTAGAAGTTATGGCGAGAGTTCGTTCATTACTTCGTCGTAGTCAAAAGAAAGTGACAAGTGATAAACCAGATATTTTAGAAATTGGTCCTTTAGTAATTAATAAAGATTCACATGAAGTAAAAACAATTGCTGGCAATGTTATTCAATTAACAGCTCTAGAATTTGGTATTTTATATTTACTTGCAAGTCATCCAAATCGTGTATTTAGTGCTGATGAGATTTTTGAAAGGGTATGGCAACAAGAATCTGTTGTTTCAGCTAAAACAGTTATGGTTCACGTTTCTCACTTGCGTGATAAAATCCAAAAGGCTACTGATGGAGAAGAAGTTATTCAAACTGTTTGGGGAGTAGGTTACAAGGTAGAGGCTTAATATGAAAAAAAAACGCGTCAAGTTAACCGGACGTGAAAAAAGTGAATTATTTGCGGAAGCAGTAGTAACAATTATACTGCTTCTTCTTTTAAATTTATCAGTTATAATCTTAATAAACTTGGCTATTTTAACTAATCAAAGTTTAGAAAATGGAATTTATTTCTTAAAAAGCACTTTAATTTTTGGAAATGGATTACATATTTGGTCTTGGCAAAGAATTTTTGTTTTCTTTATGGGTTGTGGTGATATGTTGGTGCTATATTGGCGACTTTTACGTCGTTACCACCAAATGCAACTACGACATGTTATTCAAGAACTGCACTATATAGCTGAAGGGCATTTTGATCATCGGATTTCGTTTGTAGTGAAAACAGATTTACAAAAGGTAATTGATTCAATAAATTTCTTGGTTGATAGTACTGTAAATGCTATGAATGAAGAACGTCAGATAGAGCAATCAAAAGATGATTTAATTACTAATGTCTCTCATGATATTCGTACCCCTTTAACCTCAATTATTGGTTATTTAGGACTATTGAAAGCTGATAACAGTTTAACTGCTGATCAACTAAAATATGTTGATATTGCTTATAATAAAGCGGGACAAATGAAGGCTTTGGCCAATGACCTGTTTGATTACACAACTTTAAATTCCACAAAAACAAAAGTGAATATGGCACCACTACATTTAACATCAATGCTGGAGCAAGTAGCCGCAGGTTTTGAGTTAGAAGCTGAAGAAAAAAATATCTCTTTAAATGTTAATACTAAACCAGATGATTTAGTGATTGATGCTGATGCAGAAAAATTAGTACGCGTTTTTAATAATTTGATTTCCAATGCTTTGAAGTATGGTCATGGTGCAAGTTTTATTAACTTATCTGCTAAAAAAATTAAGGCCAATTTAGTAGAAATAAGGGTGGAAAATGATGGGGAGGCTATTCCTAAGGAAGCTCTCCAAAAGATTTTTGAACGATTTTATCGTGTAGAAACTTCTCGTAATACCAAAACGGGTGGTACTGGATTAGGATTAGCAATTGTTAAAGAAGTTATTGATTTACATCACGGAAAAATCACGTGTGAATCTAATGATCAGTTAACAAGTTTTATTATTCATCTCCCATTTAAGGTAGCTTTGCCCGAAAGCAAGGCTACTGTGTTATAATTTGGTCTGAAAACAATCTAAGGGGTTTTAAACCATGAGTATTTCTTTAAACACATGTATTTTAATTTTAAAAGAACATCACTTATTAAAATCAAGTGCAGTTCAAGATTCGGTACCTACGAAGATGGACTACATTTCTTATGATTCACGTGATATTCAAACTAATACGCTATTCTTTTGTAAAGGAGCTGGCTTTAGACCAACTTATTTGTCTATGGCTAAAGATAATGGAGCTACTTGTTATGTAGCAGAACAACCATTTCCTGAGGGAAAAGGCATGCATGCTTTGGTTGTTAGGGATGTTACTAAGGCAATGGCTTTGCTATCAGCTGCATTTTATCGCTTTCCACAAGATGATTTATTCTTGGTTGCATTTACTGGTACTAAGGGTAAAACTACATCTGCTTATTTCTTAAAAGGAATTTTTGATAAGATGAATGGCGGAAAAACAGCGCTATTTTCATCAGTTAATGACGTAGTTGGACCTAAGCCAGAAGATACCTTCAAATCAAGCTTAACCACTCCTGAATCTTTGGACTTATTCCGTAATATGCGTAGAGCAGTAGATAACGGAATGACCCACTTAGTTATGGAAGTGTCTTCACAAGCTTATAAAAAGAATCGAGTTTTTGGTTTAACTTATGATTTAGGTTTCTTTTTGAATATTACACCAGATCATATTGGACCTAATGAACACCCTAATTTTGCAGATTATTTACACTGTAAATTGCAATTACTTGTAAATTCACGTAAGTGTATTATTAATGCAGAAACTGATCATTTTCCAGAAGTTTATGCCGCTGCAACAACTACAACTAATCCAGATAGCATTTATCTCTTTAGTAGACAAGGTTATGAAAATCCAGATTTAAAAGTACCAGTTGACTTTTTATTTAAATCTGAAGAAACAGACTTAATTGAAACTAAATTCCAACTATTTTGTGCTAGTGATAAGGCAAAGCATTTAGCTATTGAAGGCGAATATACTTTAGATATGATTGGTGACTTTAATGAAATCAATGGTACAGCAGCTATTATTGGTGCTGGACTTGGTGGAGCAAATCACGAGCATGCTTCAGAAGGTATTCGACATGTTACTATTTCAGGTAGAATGGAAACTGAAAAGACTAAGAATCATGGCCTAGTTGTGGTTGATTATGCTCATAACAAGGCAAGTATGATGGCCCTAATGGGATTTATGAAGAAAGAATTTAGCAATCCTAAAATTATAGTCGTTGTAGGAGCTCCTGGCGATAAGGGTGTAAGCCGTCGACCAGGCTTTAGTCAAAGTTTGAGTGTATTTGCTGATAAGGCATTTCTTACAACTGACGATCCCGGTTTTGAAGATCCGATGGATATTGCAGAAGAAATTGATGCTGGAATTGATCATGCAAAGGTCGATGTAACTATTGAACTTGATCGTGAAAAAGCAATACGTGAAGCCATTAGTATGGCTGGTAAAAATGATGTCGTATTAATTTGCGGTAAAGGAGCAGATCCGTTCCAAAAAATTAGAGGTGTAAATACGCCTTATCCATCTGATATTGTTGTAGCTAGAAATGCAATCAAAGAATTAGAAAAATAATCGATAGAAAGTAGCTTAGGATGAAACACTTTTTTACTATTCTTGGTGGCATGGGAACTATTGCGACAGAAAGCTATGTTCGCTTAATTAATCACCGAGTAAAAATTAGCAAGGATCAAGATTATTTAAACTATATCCTAGTAAATGATGCCCAGATTCCTGATAGAACCGCTTATATTAAAGATCATACTAAAGAAAACTTCTTTTTTGCATTGAAAGATGATGTAGAAAAACAATCTTTATTAAAGCCTGATTTTTTTGTAATGCCATGTAATACGGCTCACTACTTTTATCATGATTTAGCCGCATTAACTGATATTCCCTTTTTGAATATGATGGATATTGCAGTACATCATTTTATGGAAAAATTTCCTAAAGAAGAAAAAATAGGATTAATAGCTACAGAAGGTTCTATTTTTGATAAGTTGTACGAAAATAGCATTGTCAAAAATGGAAGAAAAGTTGAATTAGGTGGTAATGAAATTCAGCCATTAGTAAATGAACTGATTTATAGTGACATTAAAGAAAATGGTTACGTTGATGGTGAGCTATATCATAGAATTTTACGGAAAATGCATGATGATTATGGCTGTAATGTAATTTTGCTAGGTTGTACTGAATTATCTTTAGCGCAAGAAAAAGCCCCTAATCATCCATATAATGTAATTGATCCACAATCTATTTTAGCTGATGTAACAATTGAATTAGCTTTAAAGATTAGAAATGGTATGGATGTTAATAAGGCGGTAAGTAAGTACTTATATCAAGACTGATATTTATCTGAAGAATATATTTCTTAAAGAATATATTCTTTTTTTGTGGTTGAAAAATTTTTATCGAAAAATGACTGAAAATGAGTGAAAATGATTGCTTTTGACTAAGATAGCGGTTACTATATTAGTCGAGGTGAAAAAGATGCTGACACAAGAGCGCCAATCGATGATAAAGAATTACGTCGATCAGCATGATTTCTGTCGTGTTGTTGATTTATGCAAATTGACGCAATCGTCAGAATCAACTATTCGCCGTGATTTGTCAGAAATGGATCAATTAGGTTTGCTGCAACGGGTTCATGGTGGAGCACAAGCAGTGAATAGATCAATAAGAGACATTGCTCAACATATTCGTTTTACGATTAATGTTGAACAAAAAAGAAAAATAGCAAGATATACAGTTCAAAATTTTGTGAAACCAGGATCTTATATATTTTTAGATGCTGGAACTACCGTATATGAAATGGTTCCTTTTTTAAAAGAAGTTGCTGATTTAACAGTAGTAACGAATAGTTTAGATACAGCAGTTGAACTTCTTAAAGAGGATATCCCTACAAGAGTTTTAGGAGGAAAGTTAAAAAAGCAAACTCATGCTATTGTAGGGGAGATTGCAATTAAGCAACTTTCAAATTTAAATTTTACGGCTGCTTTTATAGGAGCAAATGGTTTGAGTAAGATGGGGGATTTTACTACCCCAGATCCTTCCGAAGCTGCTATTAAACGCCAAGAGCTATTGCAGTCGAAACAAGTCTTTGTCTTAATGGATTCGGCAAAGCTATTTGATGAGCATTTTGCTAAATTCGCTCATGTTTCTGAAGTGACCTTGATTACCAATCCATTATCTTCTGACCAAAAAAATAAATTACCAGATGATTTAGTTTATGAGGAGGCTGACTAAATGATATATACAGTTACAGTTAATCCAGCACTTGACTACGTATTACAACTCGAAAAAGTAAATACTGGTGAAGTTAACCGGACTAATGATTGCCAATTTTTAGCAGGTGGAAAGGGAATTAATGTTTCTCAAATTTTAAATCAGTTAAAAATTGATAATACAGCTTGGGGATTTGTTGGTGGCTTTACAGGAACAGAGCTTGTCCGTCAACTTAATCAAAAACAAATTGTCAGTGATTTTGTAAAAATTTCTGATACAACAAGAGTTAATGTAAAGATTCATGCTGAAGTTGAGTCTGAAATTAACGCTGCAGGACCACAAATTACTGAACAAGAAATTGCCGCATTTAAGTCACGTTTAGCAGATTTAAACGAAGGTGACATCGTTGTAATGAGTGGTAGTTTAACACCAAGTTTAGGTGCGGACTTCTACAAAGATTTACTTCCAACTATCAAAGAAGCTGGTGCTGAATTTGTTGTAGATACAACTGGTCAAGCTTTACTTGATACTTTGGAATATAAGCCACTTGTTATTAAGCCTAACCACCATGAATTGGCTGATTTATTTGGTGTAACTTTCAATTCTAATGAAGAAATGCTTACTTATGCTAAGAAGTTACTTGATATGGGCGCTCAAAATGTCATGATTTCTATGGCTAAAGATGGGGGCTACTTGGTAACTCAAGATGGTGTATATCATGCAGCTGGTGCCAAGGGAGTTGCTGTGAATTCAGTTGGTGCTGGTGATTCAATGATTGCTGGATTTGTTGGAACTTACTTCGAAACTAAAAATTCAGTTGAAGCATTTAGAATTGGGATGGCTTGTGGTGCTGCTACTGCCTTCACTAAGGATATTGCAGTTAAGAGCCAAATTGATGCAGTTTTACCACAAATTAAGGTAGAAGAAGTAAAATAAAAACTAAAAATCTAGAAAAAGAGGGGAAAAGCATGCGGATTAAAGATATTTTAAACCCTGAATCAATGATTATGAGCTTAAAGGCAACTAATAAAGAAGAAGCTATTAATGAAATGGCTGATTTGGAAGTTGCTACTGGCGTAGTCAATGATAAAGATGAGTTCGTAAAATCTATTTGGGCACGTGAAAATCAATCAACTACTGGTATTGGTGAAGGAATTGCGATGCCACACGCACGTAATAAGAGTATTAATAAAGCTCGTGTGTTATTTGCTAAGAGTGATCAAGGCATTGACTTTGATTCATTAGATGGACAACCAGTTCACTTATTCTTCATGATTACAGCTCCAGATGGTGCAGATAATACTCACTTGCAAGCATTAGCTAAGCTCTCAGGTTTACTTGTAAATCCTGATTTAATTGCTAAATTAAAAGCAGCTACTAAGCCTGAAGAAATTATTGATATTTTTACTGCTGCAGAAGATGCTAAGGATGCTGAAGAAAAATCAGCAGCAGAAAAAGCAGCAGCTAAGAAAGCCGAAGATGCAAAAGAAGATAAAAGTGACAAGCCATTGATTGTTGGGGTAACTGCATGTATTAATGGTATTGCTCACACTTACATGGCTGAACAAGCTTTGATTAAGGCTGGTGAAAAGTTAGGCGCTGAAGTTAGAATTGAAACTAATGGTTCAGAAGGTGTTAAGCATGAATTAACTGCTGATGAAATTAAGCGTGCTAAAGGTGTTATCATTGCTTCTGATAAAAAAGTTAAGATGGCCCGTTTTGATGGCAAGGAATTGATTGCTGGTCCAGTTGTTGATGGTATTAACAAGCCAGAAGAATTGGTTAAAGATATTTTAGCTGGTAAGGGTAGCGTATACCATGATAGTGGTAATAGCGAAGAAGCAAGTGAAGCAAAAGCAAGTGGCCTTCATGCTATATATCAACAATTGATGAATGGTATTAGTCATATGCTTCCATTCGTTATCGGTGGCGGTATCTTAATGGCCATCTCCTTCTTAGTTGAACAATACATGGGTGGAGCTAAGACAGAGGCATTTGTATTCTTAAACAATGCTGGTAGTATGGCCTTTGCTTTCATGGTACCAGTTCTTGCCGCTTATATTGCTGAAGCAATTGGTGATGCGCCTGCACTTATGCCAGGTTTCGTCGGCGGTTTTATGGCAACTGTTTACAAGGGTTCATTTGGCGGAGCATATGTTGCTAGTGTAAATCACAGCGCTAATTCTGCAGCTGGTTTCTTAGGTGGTATTGCGGCTGGTTTCATCGCTGGATACATTGTGGTAGGTCTTAAGAAGTTATTCAAAGGCTTACCTAAGTCAGTTGAAGGTATGAAACCAATGCTTATTTACCCAATTTTATCATTGCTTCTTACAGCTTTAGTGATGTTCTTCATCATTAATCCGATTTTCGGTGCATTAAATGCAGGTATTACTGCATTCTTAAATCACTTAGGAACTGGTAATTTAGTATTACTTACAGCTATTTTGGCAGGTATGATGTCAATTGATATGGGTGGTCCTTTTAACAAAGCTGCTTATGTCTTTGCTTCAGGTGCTTTTGCTAATGATCCTAACTCTAAGACTGCTGCTATTTTAATGGCTGCTGTTATGGTTGGTGGTATGGTTGCTCCATTTGCTACAGCGATTGCTAGTGCATTCTTTAAGAACAAGTTTACTGATGAAGAAAGAAAAGCTGGTATTACTAACTGGATTTTAGGGTTCTCATTCATTACAGAAGGTGCTATCCCATTTGCTGCTGCAGATCCTAGTCGTGTAATTCCTTCAAGTGTTATTGGTTCAGCTATTGCTGGTGCATTAGTTGGTTTATTACATGTAGGTGTTCCTGCACCTCACGGTGGTTTCTGGGTATCCCCACTCGCAACTAATATCCCTGGTTACTTCTTAGCAGTAATTATTGGTTCAATTGTTGCAGCTGTTATTTTGGGATTCTGGAAAAAGCCAGTAAACAAATAATTTATGTCAATTTAAATAAATTAGGCGCTATCAATTAAGATAGTGTCTTTTTTTGATAGAATAAAAGTAAGCAGGAGGATAACTATGATCAAATTAATTGCGACAGATATGGATGGTACGTGGCTAAATTCTGATAAAAAATATGATGTAGATCTTTTTGAAAAAGATATTGCCTTAATGAAGAAAAATAATATTAACTTTGTTATTGCAAGCGGTAATCAATATGATAACTTAAAAACTCGTTTTCCCAATAATGTTAATGACTTATATTTTGTGGCTGAAAATGGTGCTTTAGTTGCCAAGGGAAATCAGATTTTAGCAATTGAAGATTTAACTATTGAAGAAATTAATGAAATTCAAAGAGCTTGTATTAAATATAAATATCCCGTCGTATGGGCGGGCTTGAATAGCGCTTATGTTTTAAAGAGTGATGGTAATGAACTTTATCAAGAAATGAAAAAATATTACCATAAACTGCAAGCAGTGAACTCTTTTGATGAAATAGATGACCGATTATTTAAGATGAGCTTTGTGATTTTACATGATAATGTTTTAGACCTGGTAACTGAAATGAAAGAAAAATTCCCTAAATTAGGCTTTGTTGCGGGGTCTGAATTTACTATTGATGTTTCTAAAGTTGATATGAATAAGGCTGTAGGACTTAAACTTTTGGGGAAGAAATTAGGAATTTCATCTAAAGAAATGGTAGCTTTTGGTGATAGTGGAAATGATGTTGCAATGCTTAAATATGTTGGCAAAAGCTTTGCTACGTCAACAGCTCAAATAGTAGCTAAAGAAGCTGCTGATGAATTAATTGGTTCAAGTGATGATAGTAGTGTCCAAAGAAAAATAATTGCATTATTGAGTAAATAGGAATATACTGATAAGATTTTTAATTATCAAATAAAAATCAAAAATTAATTGAAAGGAAGGTAGTAATGGCAAAAGTTTTAACAGTTGAAAATTTAACAATGAAATTTGATGAACAAACTGTTTTTGAAAATTTAAATTTTGCGCTAAAAAAAGGTTCAATGACGGCCTTACTGGGACCTAATGGTGCAGGTAAAACTACCTTGATTCGTATTTTGATGAATATGTTAACAGCTACTGCTGGTGTTTTTAAATTTTCTCAGAATACTAAGATTGGTTATGTACCTCAATTTCGAAATATTGATTCAGACTATCCATTAAGCATCAGGGCTTTTATTGAGCTGAATACTCCTTTATTTAAGTCAGCATCTGTCAAAAAAAGAGTTGATAATATTTTAAAGGAAACCAATTTATTAGAAATTCAAAATACACGGATGGGTGAAGCTAGTGGTGGACAAAAACAAAGAGCATATCTAGCACAAGCTTTGCTTGATGAACCCAATTTTATTATTTTAGATGAAGCTACTGCTAGTTTAGATCCAGTAGCTAAAGAAGAATTGATGACACTCATTAAACATCTAAATGAAAAACATGGCCTAACAGTCCTGTTTACAACACATGATATTCCATTAGCTAAGAAGTACATGAAGGACTATTTATTGTTTAAGGATAAAAATTTAGAACATAATAAAATTAGCCAGTTAACTAAGGAGGCGTATGAATAATGTTTGCATATGAATTTATGCGCTACGCCTTTTGGGCTTCTACCTTTATTGCAATTACTTGTGGTGTAGTAGGTGTTTATGTTGTAGCGAGAAGCTTTAGTTTTTTAGCTCATACTTTGAGTGAAATTGGCTTTGCGGGAGCAGCTTTTGCTGTTTTTATGGGAATTAATCCGCTTTGGGGGATGCTTTTATTTACATTATTAGGCTCTTTAGGAGTGGGTGAATTATCGATCCATTCCAATCAAAAAGAATCTTCCATTAGTGCTATTAGTGCATTATTTATTGGCTTAGGAGTATTATTTCTATCTTTAGCAGGATCTAATAGTCGCTATGCAACTAATATTTTATTCGGAAGTATTATTGGAGTGGACTTAGAAGGGGTAATTCAGTTAACTGTATTATCTTTATTAGTTTTAATAATTATTGCTATAATTCAACGCCAATTAAACTTTGATTCATTTGATCATATTGGTGCCCTAGCTCACAATGTAAATGTTAGTTTAGTAGGAATAATATTTTTAATTGTAATGGCTATGGCGGTAAGTGTTGGTTCTCAAGTTGTCGGCTCACTATTAGTATTTATTTTACTAACTTTACCAGCGTCAACTGCAAGGTATCTGGGAAAAACAATTCCAGCTATGATAGCTTGGTCTGTAGGTTTGGCACTAATTGGCGTATGGGTTGGATTATATTTAGGGTTTATTACCAATTGGCCAGTTACTTTCTTCATTTCAGTAATTGAAGTTTTAGTATATTTAACAGTATATTTAGCAAAGATTGTGAAAAGATAAACATTGAAATGGCGCAATTAGCGCCGTTTTTTTTAATACTTTTCACTTTATAAATAAAGCGCTTTCATGGTATGATTAGCCTATAGAGTTGAAATATGGAGGCAGCATTATGAATGCAAATATGTGGATTAAATTTATTTTTGCCTTGCTACCAATTATATGGCTAATTATGTCACTTGGCTTTTTAAAAATGGCAGCCACAAAGGCAACAGCAATTGGTCTAATTATAACAATTATCTTAGCTAAGTTCAGTTTCAAAATGCCTGTTACTAATATCTTCAATGCAGCCTTAGAAGGTGTTTTGATGGCACTATTTCCAATTATTTATGTTATTGTCGCAGCATTATTTACATATAATGTAACTAATCAATCAGGAAGTATTAAGATAATTCAAGATTTATTGAGCTCGATTTCTACAGATAGGCGTATATTGGTACTAATTATTGCTTGGGGGTTTGGTGGATTTTTAGAAGCTATAGCAGGCTTTGGAACTGCAGTAGCAATTCCTGCAGGAATTTTAATAGCTTTTGGGATAGATCCAATCAGAGCGAGTGTAATATGTTTAATTGCTAATACTACTCCTACAGCATTTGGCGCCATTGGACTTCCAGTTATTACTTTGTCGAATCTTACTCAAATAAACGGCAATGAATTATCAGCTTATGTTACTTTGGAATTATTACCATTGATTATATTGATACCTTTTGTGTTGGTTGTTTTAGTTGAAAATAATTTAAAGGCAATAAAAGGAGTTGGAGGGATATGTTTAGCCTCAGGGTTAGCATTTGCTTTACCTCAGATTATTGTTGCAAAGTTTGTAGGGCCTGAGCTCCCTGCAATTGTCGGTGCAATTTTTAGTATTGTAGTGACAATTTCTTTAGCAAAATTAAAAAATCAAAATAAAGAACAAGCGAAAGATCTAGAAATGAAAAGCCATTCGTTAAATCAAATACTTAGAGCGATGTCACCATTTATTTTAGTCTTTGTATTGGTATTAATGGCTTCTCCCCTTGTTCCTAGCATTAATCAATTCTTAAATCACTTTATTATTAAGTTTTCGATTGGTAAGGGGAGTTTTTCATTTGCGTATATAGCATCACCTGGGACACTGATAATTATTGCAACTATAATTGGTGGTTTAATTCAAAAAATTAAGCTACAACAATTGGGGAAAATTTTTATTACTACTATTAAGGGATTAGGAAAAACGACTCTAACGGTTTGTACAATTGTCGCTTTAGCTAAAGTCATGGGATATAGTGGAATGACTAATATTTTGGCAGTTAGTTTAGTTGCTTTAATGGGGCCTGTATATCCTTTAGTAGCTCCTTTAATAGGTGCAGTTGGAACTTTTATAACAGGATCAGATACTTCTGCTAATGTTTTATTTGGGAACTTACAATTATCAGCAGCTCGATCACTGGAAGCAAATGTTGATTGGGTGGTTGCTTCTAATATGGTAGGTGCAACAGCTGGAAAAATGATATCTCCACAATCAATAGCTGTCGCTACTGCTTCTACTGGGCTTGAAGGACATGAAGGGGAACTTCTAAAGCAAGCTCTTAAATGGTTTAGTCTTTATTTGGTAATAATTTGCTTATATTTATTTGGTCTTGGAATAATATTAGGAATGTTAAAGTATTGATTGTAAGCTCGCATTAGCGAGCTTTTTTTGAGCATATAATTGGTCCGTATAAATACTATATGATAATATAAAAATATAATTATACTGGAGGTTATGCGATGAATTCACTGATACAGTTATTTTTAGACTTGTTACCAATTATATGGCTAATTATTTCATTAGGCGTTTTTAAAATGCCAGCTGTTAAAGCAACAAGTATTGGATTAGCATTGACTGTATTATTATCAATATTAGGTGGCAAATTAACTGTTACTAAAACTTTTTTAGGTGCTTTAGATGGTGCGACAATGGGCCTGATAGTAATTTCATATGTTGTTGTCGCAGCCTTATTCGCCTACAATAGCGCAAGTTATTCAGGAAATATGCGAGTTATTCAAAATGCCCTAAGCCATGTATCTACTGACCCTAGAATATTAGTTTTATTAGTATGTTGGGCTTTTGGAGCATTTTTAGAATCTGTAGCGGGTTTTGGAATAGCTGTTGCGATTCCTGCTGGTATTTTGATTTCTTTTAATATTAAGCCGATTAAAGCATCTGTTATTAGTTTATTAGCTAATACTGCTACCACTTCTTTTGGAGCAGTAGGTCTTCCAGTAATTACTTTGGCAGATGTAACAAAGTTAAATTCTCAAACTTTAGCTATATTTGTTAGTTTACAATTATTACTTTTGTGTATTTTAGTGCCATTTTTGTTAGTTTTATTAGTCGATTCATCTTTTAAGGAATTAAAGAAAATATGGTACTATCCTTTAACAGCTGGGCTAGTATATGGAATCGTTCAACTAGTGGTTTCGTACTTATTAGGACCAGAATTACCTACAATTGTGGCATCATTAGCGACTTTAATTGTCTTAATAATGTTGGCTCAAAGGAAAAACAAGTCATCTGTTAAACAAGAAAAACATACTTTAACTGAAATTGCAGTTGCAACAGCACCATTTATATTGATTTTTTCATTAGTATTAGTTACTTCACCGCTTTTTCCACAGATTAATAACTTTTTGAATAATTTTCAAATTGGTTTTCAGATTTATCCAGGCCAAGATAATGGACAAACTTTTTCTTACCTAGTATCACCAGGTACTATTATTTTATTGTCGGCTATTATTGGTGGATTAGTTCAAAAAGTATCATTGCAGGAACAGTTGAAGATTTTGATTTTGACTTTAAAAAGCATATGGAAAACCATTATTACGGTTTGCGCAATTGTAGCATTAGCTAAAGTAATGGATTATTCTGGAATGACAACGACACTGGCAACTAGCTTAGTAAAGGGGTTAGGACCAATATATCCACTTTTTGCTCCTATTATTGGTGCAATTGGGAGTTTTGCAACAGGATCGAATACTTCCTCTAATGTCTTATTTGGAGATTTACAATTGTCTGCGGCTAAAAATTTAGGGGTAAATAAATACTGGTTAGTTGCATCAAATATGGCAGGGTCAACAGCAGGTAATATGCTTTCACCACAATCAATTGCGGTTGCAACTACTGGAGTTAAGTTAGAAGGAAAAGAAGGAATTATTTTAAAAGATGCTTTAAAATGGGCAGGGCTTTATTTAGGAGTTATTTGCATTTTTTTGTATCTGATTGGATTAATTTTTGGCATGATAAGGTTATAAAAATAAAAACAGACTAAAGTTGTAGTTCATCCAAAATGAAATTTAATTTTGGTAATTTACTACAGGTTAATAGTCTGTTTTTTGTTTTTATAGTAATTTTTCTAGTTCGTTTAAGCGCTGCTCAAAGACTGAAAAGGCACTGTCAAGATAAGTTGACGTTGTCATATCGACACCAGCTTTTTTCATAATCTCAATAGGATATTCACTTGAACCTGCTTTTAAAAATGCTAGATAGTCTGCTTTTTGTTTTTCTGTGCCATGAACGATATTCTTAGCTAAAGCAACCGCTGCAGCGAATCCCGTAGAATATTGATATACATAAAAATTGTAATAAAAGTGAGGAATTCTTGACCATTCTTTATCGATATCACTGCCAGGCTCTACGATTCCATAATATTTTTGATTTAATTCACCATAAAAAGAATTCAATTTTTCAGCTGTTAGTGGTTCTCCGCTTTGATCTGCCTCATGAATAAATTGTTCAAATTCAGCAAATTGAGTTTGGCGATAAAGGGTAGTTCTGAATGCTTCTAAATTGTAGTTAAGAATAAATGCTCTAATTTTAGGATCAGTTGCTTTACTTAATAAATATTCAGTTAGAATGTTTTCATTGGTAGTTGATGCTATTTCTGCTAAGAAGATAGGGTATTCGCCATAGATATAAGGTTGATTTTTTCTAGTGAAAGCAGAATGTACAGAATGGCCCGTTTCGTGAACTAAAGTATAAAGAGCATCAAAGTCATTAGTCCAATTAAGCAATTCATAAGGATCTGTATCATAACTACCACCTGAATATGCTCCAGTTACTTTTCCCTTAGATTCCACAACATCAATTACTCGATTATTAAAAATATAATCAACTTGATCAAGGTATTCTTTCCCTAAAATACTTAATGCCTCTCGTGCTTGCTTTTTCGATTCACTATAGCTATAGGATAAAGATGGGGTTCCTGTAATTGGAACATAGAGATCATACATTTCTAGTTCTTCTAATCCCAAAACTTTTTTTCTTAATTTCATATAACGGTGGAGTAAATTGAGATGTTTATGAACCCCTTTAATTAAGTTATCGTAAACGGAAACAGGGATGTGACTTTGTGCTAAAGCTGCTTCGCGCGCACTATTGTAACCATGCATTAATGCAACATAATTTTGTGATTTAACATTGCCTGAAAGAGTTGAAGCAAGTGTATTTTGAAATTGACCATAGCTTGCATAAAGAGTTTCGAAAGCATTTTTTCTGACGGTTCTTTTTGGTGATTGGATAAGCTGACTATATAATCCTTCAGTTAATTGAACCATCTCGCCATCATTGTCAGTTGTATAACCAAATTCAAGATCTGAATTGGTTAGCACATTAAAAGTATTACTTGATGAACCAAGAGCAGCACCACTTGCAGCAATAATTTGTTCAGATTGCGCATCTAGAGTATGATTTCTTTTATTAGTAATCTGATCTAAATAGTGTTTGTAATTTAATAATTTAGGTTCTTGTAGCTCAAATTCTTTTAAGACTTGATTGCTTAAAGATAAAATAGCTGGATTAATGAAGCTAATAGCTGAGCTATATTTATTTGCCAAATCTTCTGCCATTGCGGCAAAACCTAAATAATGATTATTGCTAGTATCAACATCTCTAGACATCGTGGCATAAACATAAATTTTTTCTAGACGGCGATCAATTGAAAAAATTTGGGTTAATGCTGAATATAAATCATTACCAGATTTAGTAATGATGGCACTCAAGTTATTTAGATTGGAAATTTCATTGCTTACTGACTCAAATTCTTTTTGCCAAGCTTGATCAGTAGGAAAAACTCGTGTTAAATCCCAAGTCAACTCTTTGGGGACTTCATTTCTTGTAGGTAATACCATATAAAATTCCTCCGTGATTTGAATAAGTTTATTTTAGCGTGTTATTTGTAGATTTTACAAAAAAACGTCTTTTTATCTTAAATAAAGCCTTAAAATTACACAAAAAAGTATAGTTTTAAAACAAAAAGTGGCAAAATTTAAATATAAGTTTGTTGAGGAGAATTGGATATGACGAAAAATCATCCAGATAGTCGGGAAGAATATCGCTTCAAGCAACGCAGTGGGCGTTTACTATCTCGAAATCAATTTTTTACTGCAAATAAACAGATCGCTAGTAATAAAAATTTTAAAAAGCTTCTGACCTTAATTGTTTTTCTTGTTGTTGGATTTGTGGCAACATGGGGGAGCCATTTTTACTTTAATTTAGAAGCAGCGTTGGGAAATACTTATCAAGGTGGTACGCCTGCTACTCAGATTACTAATAAGCAACCTATTTCGGTATTAATTTTGGGAGTAGATCAAGGAATTGAAAATCGTCATGATCAAGGAAATTCTGATACTATGATTCTTGCGACGGCCAATCCACAGACTCAAAAATCCACTTTGACATCAATACCACGAGATTTGTTGGCTGATATAAAGGGCGATAATGGAAAATACTTTATGTTTAGAGTTAATTCAGCTTATCAAGTAGGTGGTAATAAAGCTGCAATGAAAACTACGAAGGCCTTGCTTAATACTCCAATTAATTATTACATGGAAGTTAATATGAAGGCATTGCAAGAATTAGTGGATGCTGTAGGTGGAGTAGATGTTAAAGTACCATTTTCGTTCACTTATAATACCACCTTCAAGAAAGGAAAAATGCATTTAAATGGTAAACAAGCATTAGATTACGCAAGAATGAGAAAAGAAGATCCTCGTGGTGATTATGGAAGACAATTGCGCCAAAGACAAATTATCATGGCAATTGTCAAAAATGCTTTAAGTTTAAATAGCATTTCCAACTATAAAAAAATCCTAAAAGCTTTTTCAAAAAACGTGACAACTAATATGACTTTTAGTGATATGATGGCTATCGCTATTAATTATCGTTCTGTAGCAAATAATATTAAGAGTGACTATATTCATGGCCACGATGCTTGGATTGATGGCGCCTCAATTCAAGTTGCTTCAACGAGTGAATTACAGAGAGTTTCAAATTATACTCGAACTAACTTAGGTTTGAAAAAGCAAAAACTTAGCAATGAAGAAACTAGGCAGAATCGTTTAAATGAAAAATATAATGCTATTGATTGGACAAATCCTAACGCCTTTACTAATTACCAAGTATTTCCAGCTAATAGTGATTCTGCAGTTAATTCTGATTCTGGTAGTAATTACAATACAACTTACAATAATAACGTTAGTGAATATGATAATGGTGGAAATTGGTAGAAAAAAGACCTGCATTGCAGGTCTTTTTTTTAATAACTATTTATTTGCTTTAATGATGACTAGCTCCGCTATTTGCATCATCATGACAATGATCCATGTAGCCTTCAGTACACATACCTGGCATGAATACTTCGCTTTCTGGAATTCCTTTTTCTTCCGCAAATGCTTTAGTTAAGGTTTCCATATCCATTAAATCGTAATGTGGTTCTGGCTTGGTTGGATCAACAATTAAGATGTTTGCCATCATACCAGCATCTTCGTGTTCAATGATGTGGCAGTGATACATAAAGAGACCTTCTTTAGGGAAGATTACTTTTAGACGAACAGTTTCTTGTGGAGCAACTTCAATTGTGTCTTTGTAAACTCCGATTTCATTAGGATTTGGAGTTTGGCCATTGCGTGATACAACTAAGAAATGAGCACCATGAATGTGGAATGGATGAAGCATACCGTGACTCTTGCTGTTAGTATTAGTTACATCCCAATATTCTGCATGGTTAACTTCAGCTTTCATATCAATTCTTTGCATAGAATATTGCTTACCATTAATTTTATCATGGTCATCCATTGTTACTTTCCGGATTGGAGCATCTGGATCAACTTTTGGATCTGTCGGTGTGAATAGGGTATCTGGCAAGACAGAATTATCTTCTTCAAAGTCATGAATTCTAAATTCAATAAGTTTGAAGTCATCAGTATAAAGATTTACGACATCTCCAGATTTATAACCTGAGAAATCAACAATTACTTGAAGACGTTCACCAGGACCAACTAATAATTTGGTCATCTTTACAGGATGTTCTAAGAAAGAATCATCTCCTGCGATTTGAGTCATAACTAAATCATTATCGAAGTGTAATCTCCATTCACGACGGTTAGTACCACCTAAGAAGAGCAAACGAACTTTTTGGGTCGTTACATCAATATATGGTTTAATGATACCATTAATTAGTGGTGTATCGCCAAATACTCCCATAGGATCATAATCAGCACGGTAATCAAATTGATTATCTTTGTGGAACACTCTATCTTGTAATACAATAGGAAATTCGTCTTTGCCGTATGCTTTTGGAATTGGAAGTTCAGCTTCATGGTCATCAGTAATAACTACTCCCATTGCTAACCCCATCCAAACTTGAGCTGCTGTACTTGGACATGGGTGAGCGTGAAGCCATGTTAATGCAGCTGGTTGTTCAACAGTAAACTCAATTTCTTTTTCTTCACCAGGATAAACAGGAGCATGACAACTTCCATCAATGTATGGACCAGGAACTTCCATACCATGCCAGTGATAAGTGGTTAATTCTTTAAGACTATTCTTTAATGTGACATGAACATGTTGACCAGTTTTAAGTACCATTGTTTGTCCTAAAAATGGAGCATTATAACCCCAAGTTTTAGTTTTTGAACCAGGTAAAAATTGTGTCTCACCTTCAAGAGATTCAATAGTGAACCAAACATCATTGCCGTCCACTTTATCAGGTTTTAAAACAGGTGGTACAGCTAAAGGTTGAGCTTCAACACCATCTGGAATGTGTAAGTTTTTATATCTAAAATGGTTTTTGTCAAAATCTGCTTCATCATAGAAGTAGTCAGTGTATACTTTTTCTGTCATAGTATTGACCTTTCTTTCTACCTCACTAGAGGAGAATAACTATTACAGCTTCAATGTACACCTGTTGTAAGCGCTTGTAAACTGATTATACGACAAATCACAATTTAAATAACGAAAAGTTAATTTACAAGTGTAGTCAATAAAGAAAAAGTTATTTAATTCATAGTTGATAAATATTGGGTAATTAGTTAATCTAAATCTTGAAAGATATATTTGATACGCGTGGTGCTAGTTA
>NZ_JBLTIM010000030.1:0-13837 GCF_055362665.1 Lactobacillus fornicalis | reverse complement strand
AAACTATTTTACGGTCTCTATTTATGAGAAATATGTTTGATGCAAAACAAAGATTTTCTCTAAGAAAATTATCTATTGGGGTAGTATCTGTATTATTAGGTTTTACTTTTGTAAGTAACGCACAAGTTGTTCAAGCAGATACCTCTTCAAGTACAGCGAATTCACAAAATGGTGGGGGGGTAGATAGGGCTTCTGATTCACAATCGTCAGGTTCTGCATCTACTTCAGCAAATACAAGTAATTCAAATGAAGTAACTACACCTAGTTATCAAAATACTTCTAATAAGAGCAATATTACTGACAATAGTGATAGTGCTCAAACTTATGTTAATAAAACACGGCAAGACAGCATGGGTAATTTTTCGACAACTAATGTTGATCAAGCTAAAGGCATGGATTACATGCGACAAAATAGTCAAGTTGATCCTGGTAAAATCTTTGCTGGTGGTCCACAAAACTGGGGTTGGGCTTCTGATATGACCAAGAATTATAAGATTACGCAAGAAGCTCAAAATAATGGCACTACTAAATGGACTGTAACTTTCTTGCCTGATGGCAAATATTACATGAATAATATTGTTAACCATGCAGATAGTGGTGCGTATGCGTTAATGATTTCTAAAGACAATGAGGTGGTTAAGGATGCAAATGGTAATTTATTTACTGTTAATGAAACCTTACGTAATAACGCTGCAAGTTTAGGTGGCAGTGTAGTAAAAACCGCTACTGCTTATATTAAAGGTGAAATGTCCCAAAGTTATCAAGACTATGACCAAGCTGCCATTAATAGATGGATAGCCACTGATCCTGCTACTGCCACTACTTATATCAATAGTGGCAAGATTCCACTAACTTTTGCTACTGGATATGTAACAAGTAGCATTACTACTTTTACTAATACAAGTTCTGCTACACAACGTTCAAAAGTTTTAAATGATCGTGCTCTTTATATGGATTCATATGGTATTGTCCCAAGAGATAGTACTAACTATGACAATGTGCATGGTTTTAATAGTGGCATCGATTCGAACGGAAATGGTAGTTCTTACTGGCAAAAAGCATTTAAGATGGATGAAAACAATGCCAATAAGAATCAGAATCAAAATATGTGGGGCAATAAAAATCCTGTTATTGATGTCAACGATTTTGGCTATGGAATCTTATTTAGAACTCAAGGGTCTAAGTTCTTGAATGATAATTCTGGTGCCACATGGACTGTTACATTTTACACAAAACCTAGTGGTGAAAAGGTTTCTACATATAGTGGTGTAATTGCTTTAGGAAATGAAGGTACACCTCAAAATGCAGATGGTGGTGCTACTAGAGGACAAGCTGCCAAGACTAATTCAGATATTCACTTGATGCAAGCTGCTTCAAGTGGGGTAAGCTCTGGTAAGATTATTACTAGTGATTCATTAGACGCAGCAACGGCTCAAGTTAACGTTGTGGTTAAAAATGCAACCAATAATGCAACTGGCAACATTCCAGCTGTTAACTATACTTTGACTAAAGCTCCATTAACTGATGTAACAGGTAATACCAATTCCAGCACTAGTTCAGTAACTGATAGTGTGGTTCCAAATACTGGGTCTGTTCAAAAGAATTACTATATCTCTGAGTCATTTGCTTATAGCAATGATACAGATGAAATGCAAGCAAAAATTGATAAGGCTCTTAACCCAACATCAGATAATGGAAGTAAGTATTTAAGTTTAAACATCAATAATTTGGCTGATCTTGAAAAAGCTGGATTTAAAGCAACTACTAGTTATGATTCAACTAATAAGCAATATGTAATTACAGTTGCCAATGCTGATAAGGATAATATTAAGTATCCAGCTGTTGACCCTGCAGCTTTAACTGTCGTTAATGACAAAACTAATTTAAGCCAAGATACCGCTTCAACTGCAAAGATAACTGACTTAATTAAGGCAGCTAATTCAAATGTTACTGATGTTACTTATAGTGATATTGATCGAGCAGCAACTTTGACTTATGCTGACGGGTCAACTAATTCTGTATCTTATGACGATTTAGTAGTTCAAGTTCCTGCAAAGACTATGATTTATCAAGATTCTGGAGCAGATACTTTCACAATTACCGATGATGAAGCTGGCTCTATTAGTACTAATGTTAATGCGGCTAATGCTACTGCTAAGTTAGGTATTAGAGTAAATCAAATAAATGGTAAGTATGATGGTTCAGTAACTGTTTCAAGAACTTCTGCTTCTGGCGTTTACCAGACTGCAACTTTAACACCAGCTCAAACCATCATCAATATTCCTAACCCAGTGTTAGTTAAGGATAAAACTAATATTACAGCTGAAGAAAAGCAAAAAGTTGTAGACAATCTTAAAAATGCTAATAAAACAATTTCAGATGGTTTTACATCTGCTTCAGTTGCTTTAGATGGTACTGCAAGTGTAACTTTTGCTGATGGCTCAAAACCTATTACTGTTCCTGGGACTAAGACTGTTTTTGAAAGTATTCACCAAAGCATTATTCCACCTTCTGGCCTAGTTTGGGTAAAAGATCAAACTAATTTAACTAGTTCAGAACTAGATCAAGTTAAGCAATTATTTAAGGATGCTAATGATGGTGCTACTGAAGTTAGTTTCGGTACTAACAATACAGGTGTAACTGTTAAGTATTCCGATGGGCAAGTTTTAACGTTAGATGATGTTCGCGCTAACCAATATACGATTAATTATCCTAAGAGAGTCTTAGTTCCAATTGGTGAAACTGTAAGTTCAGTAGGGGGCGATGTTTATAAAGCCGCCTTCCAAGAATCTATTCAAAAGAAGGCCAGTTTAGATGGTATTGCTTATTTATTGAATATTAGTTTGGATAGTAGTGGAAATGTTACATATACTATTTCTACTAACAATGATTCAAAGAGATTAGTATATAGCCAAGGAAAACTAGACGCTAAATATACAACTGTTTTTGTTAAGAAGTTAGTCAAAGTTGCTGATCCAAATAATTTAACAGATCAAGATAAACAAAATATTAAGGATCAATTAACTAAAGATAATCCTAATATTCTATTTGATTGGAATAATGCAACTATTAATAATGGTTACAATGCTACGTCAACTCTTAGCTTTAGTGAAGGCAGCCCTACTTTAGATGTAGTTAACTCCAACTTGATTTATGCTGACGCAGTAGCTCCTAAAGTAAAAACAGCTGTTGGTGATCCAGATAATTTAACTAATGATCAAAAGCAGTCAATTATTGATAAAGTAATTGAAGCTAATAAAGATCGTGGTGTAACAAGTGCGACAATTGATCAAAATAATGGTCGAGTGGTTGTTACTTATGATGGCAGTAGTATAACTGAAACTATTCCAATTAGTGATACTATTGTTTATATTCCAACTAGAACTGTTGTATCTAACAAGGCAAATAACTGGACTACCCCTGATTACACTTTAAGTGATTCTGAACAAGCTAGTGTAAAGTCTGCTACAGAAGCTGCTAACAAGGGCTTCACAGCTCAAGTTAATAATGATGGTAGTGTTTCATTAACAGATGATAATGGAAATACTGCAACATTAACTACTGATCAAACAATCTTAAAATTACCAAAGAGAACAGTAGTTGCTGATAAAAAACATTTAACATCAGATGAAAAACAAGCAGTTTTAACCGCAATTAAGAAGCTCAATCCATCTGTTGCTGATACTAGTGCTGGTAATGTAATTGCCGATGATGGTACAGCGACATTATCTTTTGTTGATAATGGTACTAAAACTAAAGTTGCTGGTGATTTACTTGTATATCAAAATGCTACTTTGAATAAGCCAACAACATTAACACCTGTCGTTGATAAAACTAACTTAACTTCAACAGAAATCAGCCAAATTATTCAAAATGTTAAAAATGCCAATATGTCTGGTGGTACAACTTATCTAACAGATGTAAATGTTGTAAAAGATGATAATGGAAATAATGTAGTTTCTGCTACTTTACCAGATGGTACGACACATCAGTTAACTATGGATGATGTTGCTGTAACAATTCCACTTAGAACAGTAGTTGCAAATAAAGGTGATCAACCTGATGAAACTGGTCAATTAGTGCCGATTTATCGTTTAGACGATGGCGAAAAGCAAGCTATGAAGGATGCATTCTTGAAGGATAATCCAAATATTGCATCTGATCATGTACAAGCACACGCTAGTGGGGATATTACTGTTTATGATGATAATGGTAAAGAGGTTGCAACTATTCCTGCAGATAAGACCACTTTTGACATTTCGACTAGAATTGGGGTTAAAAACCAAAAAGAATTAGATTCTGGTGAAGTTCAAGTGGTTACTGATGTTCTTAAGCAGGGGAACGCTAATGTGGATACTACTAAGATCTCAGTAGGTACTGATGGTACTGCAGATGATATGGCTAAGGTTAGTTTTACAGATGGTACACGTTCAATTACCATACCAGGTGAAAAGCTTACTGCACAAATAGTTAATAACATGGTTTACCCATTAGAAATTACTTCTAAGACTTTAGTAACTGATCCAACTAAGTTAACTGACAATGACAAGGCACAAATTGAAAACAGTCTTAGAAAGAATAATCCCCAAGTTCAAAGTTATGAATATGGAACTGATGAAAGTGGTAATCCAACAATCACTGCAGTTTATCCAGATAATTCAAAGACTACAATTCCGTTATCTGTAGTTGTTGCGAAGTATCCAGAGAAGACTTTAATCAAGTTGAGTGATCGGAATAATAATCCAGCAGCTGATTTGACTAATGCCCAAAAAGAAGTAATTGCAAGTGCAGTTAAAGTTGCAAATCCTAATGCTGAAGTAATTGTTAATAGTGATGGGTCAGTAACTATGACTGAAACTGTAACATACAATGTTCCAACACCAGTAGCTGGTGGGGATATGCATGATCCAAATGTTCAAGTTACTACTAAGGAAGTAACCAAAACTATTACAACGACTATTTCTGCACCAGATGCAGTAATCAACGTTCCTAATAAGGTTAAGGTTGATAATGTTTCTAGTCTAACTCCATTTGAAAAGTCTAAGGTTTGGGATGCAATTAAAGCCGCAAATCCAAATACTAAATTTAATGGTATTGATATTACTAACATTGTTGAAGATAATGGTGATACTCCAGTTACTTTCCAAGACGGAAGTCCTGCAACTAAATTGACTGATTTAGTTGCCAAAAAGACTGTTGCTGATACTGTTGTAGTGAATATCCCATCTGAAAGAATAATTGTTAATAATAGGCAACAATTATCTGATGAGGACCAAGAAGCTGTTAAGACTGCAATAGCGAATGCCAACCCAGCTTCTGATGGAAAGCCAACAGTTACAATTGATTCTGATGGTAATATCAAACTTACATATAGTGATGGTTCATCAGTAGACTTACCCGTAAAAGTTAATAAGATAACTGTCCAAGCTCCAGTGCGTCAAATTGTTCAAGATAAGAATGAAAACGGTACAACTACTTTCCCAATTGATAAAGAAGCAATTAAGAAAGCTTTCACTATAGCTAACCCAGACTTAAATAGCGATAATGTTGTAGTTGACAATATTGGTGGAGTAAACTACACCGGTTCAGGAACTGATGATCCAAGTGTTTATATTCCTAGAGATGTAACAACTATTAAAGTTGGACCTAAGGTTTTAGTAGATAATCCTACTTCCTTAACTGATGATGAAAAAGACCAAGTAATTAGCACTATCAAGAAGGATAACTTTGATTCAGTTACTAATGAGTATGGTAACTTTAATCCAATTACCCATGATTCATTCCAAGAAGATGGATTGCATGTAACCTACCCAGCTGGTCAAGGACAAAATGTGGTAATTCCATATAGTGATTTGGTTGAACAAGCTGCTAAGGGACAAGATATCTATGTTGCTAAGGGCGATACTGTAAATCCTAGTGATTTAATTGCTAATAAGGATGCTTTACCAGAAGGTACAACACCAACTTTGAATGGTTCAGTTGATACTTCTACTTCAGGTGTAAAGAAGGCTACAGTAACTGTAACTTACAGTGATGGTAATAGTACTCAAATAACTGGTAACGTTCACGTAATTGAAGCAGGCGAACCAGTTAAAGTTGGCTTGAACCACAACTTTACAGCCGAAGAAGCTAAGAGTGCAATTAATCCGAACGCTGAATTGCCAGAAGATGCAGCTTATAGCTGGAAGACCACTCCTGATACTTCTACTTCAGGAAGTGATAAAGAAGGGGTAGTTACTGTAACTGTTGGTGACAAGAGTGTTGATGTACCAGTTAAGGTTAATGTAGTTAGTGATGCCGATGAATCTGTTACACCAATTCCTGAAAAGCCTGTAACTGTAAAACATAATGCAGAGTTACCAAAGGCTGAGGATGTAATTACTAATAAGGCAGATATGCCTAATAGGACAACATACAGTTGGGATCCTGAAAATACTCCAAAGACAGATACAGTTGGAGAATTCCCAGGTAAAATCATTGCTACATTCCCAGATGGCAGTACTAAGTCTGTAGATGTAACTGTTAAAGTAACTCCATTAGATAATGAAACTTATTCTGCTAAGGGTAAGACAGTAAATGTAGATAAAGGCACAGATCCTGTTGCAAAGGATAGCATTGAAAATACGTCTGATCTTCCTGAAAATACAGACTATGTTTGGACTAAAAAGCCTGATACTTCTACTTGGGGTGACAAGCCTGGAACAGTTCACGTAACTTATCCAGATGGCTCAACTCAAGATGTAGATGTAACTATCCACGTAAACAGTGATGCCGATAAGTATAATCCAACTACTCATCCAATAACTGTTGATCATAATGAAGACTTAACTGGCAAGGCTAGTGACACAGTTGATTCAAATAACTACCCAATTACTAAGATTGATTGGCAAACTGTTCCTTCAACAACTACTCCAGGTGGAGTTCCTGCAAAAATTGTTGTAACTTACGAAGATGGTAGTACAGATACTCTTGATACAACTGTAAATGTTCGTCCAGCTCAATCAGAACAATTTGATCCAGCATCACAAGAAATACCTACTCGAATTAATCAAGTTCCAAAGGCTGAAGATGGTATTCAAAAGCAAGACAAGAATGGTAAAGACATGCCAACGGATGCTGAATATAGTTGGGCAAAAGAACCAGATGTTTCTAAGAGTGGTGAATCTACTGGTGTGGTTAATGTTACTTATAAAGATGGATCTGTAGATCAAGTGACTGTACCAGTTAGGGTTGTTTCTGATGCAGATGAAAATAATCCTAAAGCGGACTCTGTCTCTGTAAAACGTAATGCAGATTTACCAAAGGCTGAGGATGTAATTACTAATAAGGCAGATATGCCTAATGGAACAACATACAGTTGGGACCCAGAAAATACACCAAAGACAGATACAGTTGGAGAATTTTCAGGTAAGATTATTGCTACATTCCCAGATGGCAGCACTAAGTCTGTAGATGTATCAGTAACTGTTATTACCAATGATGCCGACAACTTCAATAGTAATTTCGATAAGGTACCAGTGAAGGGTGATGCTGACTTAACTGATTCTCAAAAAGAAGAAGTTAAGGGCAACGTTACTAAGAAAAACCCAGATAAGGGAATTACTAACATTGAAGTAAAGGGCGACGGTTCAACAACTGTAACGTTTGAAGATGGTACAACCAAGGAATTGACTCCAGATCAAACCATCAAGCGCTATGATGTAGGTGAACCATTGACTAATACTGGTGAAGCAGATACAGACCTTAACTCATTTGACAAGACTACTGTAAAAGATGCAGATAAGTTAACTGATGATGAAAAGGGTCAAGTAGTATCAAACATCAAGAAGACAAATGGCGATAAAGATATCACTAACATTGATGTTAAGGACAACGGTCGTACTATCGTAACCTTTGGTGATGGAACTCAAAAGGAATTGACACCAGACCAAACAATCATCAGTAGTAAGTTAGGTGAACCATTGACTAACACTGGTGAAGCAGATACAGACCTTAACTCATTTGACAAGACTACTGTAAAAGATGCAGATAAGTTAACTGATGAAGAAAAAGGTCAAGTAGTATCAAACATCAAGAAGACTAATGGTGACAAAGATATTACTAACATTGATGTTAAGGACAATGGCCGTACTATCGTAACCTTTGGTGATGGAACTCAAAAGGAATTGACACCTGATCAAACTATCATCAGTAGTAAGTTAGGTGAACCATTGACTAACACTGGTGAAAGTGAAGACTTGAACCGCAACATTAAGAAGGTTCCAGTTGAAGGTGACAGAGATATTACTGATACTGAAAAGGCTGAAGTAATTAAGAATATCAAGGATGGTAATCCAGACAAGGACATCACAGATGTAACTGTTAAGCCAGATGGTACAGCAACTGTAACAATGGGTGATGGTACTCAAAGTACCTTTACACCAGAAGAAACTGTGAACCGCTACAAGTTGATCGATCCATTGACTAATCCAGGTGAAGATCAAGGCTTCAATAGTAACTTCGATAAGGTACCAGTGAAGGGCGATGGCGACTTGACTGATGAACAAAAGCAAGCAGTTAAGGAAAACATTACTAAGTCAAACCCAGACAAGGGTATCACCAACATTGAAGTGAAGGGTAATGGTTCAACAACAGTAACGTTTGAAGATGGAACAACTAAGGACTTAACGCCAGATCAAACCATCAAACGCTATGAACTCGGAGATCCATTGTTCAATGAAGGCAAAGACAAGAACTTTGATGGTAACTTCGATAAGGTACCAGTAAAGGGTGATGGCGACTTAACAGATGAACAAAAGCAAGCAGTTAAGGAAAACATTACTAAGTCAAACCCAGACAAGGGAATTACCAATATTGAAGTAAAGGGTGATGGTTCAACAACAGTAACGTTTGAAGATGGAACAACTAAGGACTTGACGCCAGATCAAACCATCAAGCGTTATGAACTTGGAGATCCATTGTTCAATGAAGGCGAAGACAAGAACTTCGATGGTAACTTTGATAAGATACCAGTAAAAGGTGATGGCGACTTAACAGATGAACAAAAACAAGAAGTTAAGACCAACATCACTAAGTCAAACCCAGATAAGGGAATTACCAATATTGAAGTAAAGGGTGATGGTTCAACAACAGTAACGTTTGAAGATGGAACAATTAAGGACTTGACGCCAGATCAAACCATCAAGCGTTATGAACTTGGAGATCCATTGTTCAATGAAGGCGAAGACAAGAACTTCGATGGTAACTTCGATAAGGTACCAGTGAAGGGTGATGGCGACTTAACAGATGAACAAAAACAAGAAGTTAAGACCAACATCACTAAGTCAAACCCAGATAAGGGAATTACCAATATTGAAGTAAAGGGTGATGGTTCAACAACAGTAACGTTTGAAGATGGAACAACCAAGGAATTGACACCAGACCAAACCATCAAACGTTATGATGTAGGCGAACCATTGACTAATCCAGGTGAAGATCAAGGCTTCAATAGTAACTTTGATAAGATACCAGTAAAGGGTGATGGCGACTTAACAGATAAACAAAAGCAAGCAGTTAAGGAAAACATTACTAAGTCAAACCCAGACAAGGGAATTACCAACATTGAAGTGAAGGGTGATGGCTCAACAACAGTAACGTTTGAAGATGGAACAACCAAGGACTTAACGCCAGATCAAACCATCAAACGCTATGAACTCGGAGATCCATTGTTCAATGAAGGCAAAGACAAGAACTTTGATGGTAACTTCGATAAGGTACCAGTAAAGGGTGATGGCGACTTAACAGATGAACAAAAACAAGAAGTTAAGACCAACATCACTAAGTCAAACCCAGACAAGGGTATCACTAACATTGAAGTGAAGGGTGATGGCTCAACAATAGTAACGTTTGAAGATGGAACAACCAAGGAATTGACACCAGACCAAACCATTAAACGTTATGAACTTGGAGATCCATTGTTCAATGAAGGCGAAGACAAGAACTTTGATGGTAACTTTGATAAGGTACCAGTGAAGGGTGATGGCGACTTGACTGATGAACAAAAGCAAGCAGTTAAGGAAAACATTACTAAGTCAAACCCAGACAAGGGTATCACCAACATTGAAGTAAAGGGTGACGGTTCAACAACAGTAACGTTTGAAGATGGAACAACTAAGGACTTAACGCCAGATCAAACCATTAAACGTTATGAGCTAGGTGACCCATTGTTTACTGATGAAACAAATAATGGAAGTCAAACTAGTTCAGATAAGGACACTAATAAATCAACTAAGAATGACAAAGTTCATAATTTAACCAGTGCTAAGGGTACTTCAGGAAACTCTACTATCACTAAGTCTAGTGCTAAGACTCTTCCACAAACTGGTGAAAATAAAGTTGGTTTGGAAATGTTAGGTTTATCTTTACTTGGTTTAGCTGGAATGCTATTCATTAGTAAAAAGAAAAAAGACTAGAGTAACTAGTAAAAAAGTCAAGGTTTAATACCTTGGCTTTTTTATGTGGTTTTGTAAATGTTTAAGCATATGTTTAAACGATTTGATACATTATATTAAATTAATGATAAAACTGTTATTTTATTAGTATTTATATCTTTAAAAGTTTAAAATACTATATCTATCAACGGTTTATTAAATATTCGAATTTTATATATATCGGGGGGGGGTAAAGTCCGTATTATTACTTTATCTCTTGATAATCTGAACAATAGGTTATTTAATAGCAAAAGTTAACAAATAATAAATTATTTCTATTAGAATATTAATACGAGGGATAAAAAATTTGAAATAACTTTATGCTATTAGGGGGATAGTTATGAAATCAATGTTTAATGAAAGGCAAAGATTCTCGTTAAGAAAATTATCTATTGGGGTGGTATCGGTTTTACTAGGTGTTACTTTTGTAAGTAATGCTCAAGTAGTTAAAGCTGACGAAGCCACAAATAGTGTAAGTGCAAGTTCAAGTGATGTAAGTTCAAATTCTACAACTAGTAGTTCAAGCGATTCTGTTACAACTAATGAATCAAGCCAAGTTACAAATCAACCACAAGATTTGAACAGTTCTAACTTAGCATCAGCTTCAACTTATACTTTGGGGGATGGTAATCGTCGTTATCCATCTGCAGATAAGATCCAAACAATGCTAATAACTACGTTACTCTTCAAGATATTAGTGAAAGATACGTACAAACAGGCGGCACTTTAGCACCAAATGAAAAGAGATGGCGTATCGTCTGGAATTCTAATGTAAATAACTCCACTAAAACTGATGAACAATGGTTCTCAATTATGATGACTAAAAATGTCAAGATTAAAGGTGGAGCTAATAATGTTACTATTCAAGTAATTGGTGGTCCAACTGATCGACAAACTTGGCAACAAGTTCAATTTGATATTGATAAAGGCCCAACTATCTTACACAATTCAAATGAACTCTCAGATGAATATCGTGATTACTTCATTCATGATAAAAAATTTAATGGTCACTACTACAACGGGTCAGATCCTGAAGCTTTAGAAATGTGGACCCACATTAACTTGCCTACATTTTCTTACGCTAACTATGGTAGAGCTAATTTAGACCGTCAAACTACTATGAATCATTTGTTCTATGATAACAACTGGTTTCCAGCAAGTATAAAAAATAGAACTTCATATGAATGGGATGATGCCCTTGAATTTGGTGGAAATTGGATTACTCGTTACAAGCATAATGACGGTACAACTCAAAACGGCCCATTAATTAACTTAGATTTAAATAGCAATGATGACAAAAATGTTAAGTACTTAGGTGATATCTATACTTTTCACTACCAAAGTGCTAATGGTTATTATTTAGGTGGTACTAAGAAAGTTCAAATGGACTTCACTACTGTAGTGGATTCTACTGTAACTGACGTTCCAGAAACACGTTTAATTGCTGGCTACAAGGCTGGTGCTGCGGGTAGTGATTTCAGACGTGCTCAAGAAAATAATCATTTGGTAGATAATCAAACTTATAAGTTAATTGTTAATGAAACAAGTCAACGTTCAGATAAGAAGATTCCGGCAAATGCTTTTAAAGTAGCTGGACCTGATAACATTTCTAAAGATTACACTCACGAAGAACTTAACCAGACAAACAATACTCAGGAATTTAATTATTACACTGATAAAATTGATACCGCTACCCAACAAAACATTTTAAATTCATTAAAGGTAGCTTCAACAACTCAAAACGGTGTAACTGTTTCTGATCCTGTTATTGATACAGTAAATAAGACTGTAACTTACAATGTTGTTTATACTGATACAGTAGCTGAAAAGACTACTCATATTATCTTCAAAGATGGTGATACACCAGTTAAGACAGTAGAAGTATCAGGTAAGCCTGGAGACAAGGTGCCAGTAAGTGAAGAAGATCAAAAGATCCCTGATGGTTATGAATTAGTACCAGGCGAAAAAGTACCAACAGAAGTAGACTTCCCATCAGATGGTACAACACCAGAAGATAAAGTAGTTAAATTGACTCACAAGACAACTACAGTAAATCCAGATGATCCAAAGACACCGGAAGATACTTTACCTGAAAATCCAAAAGTTCATTATCCAGATGGCGTAAGTGAAAAAGACTTAAACAAGACAGTTACTAGAAGGATTTATGAAGTAGATCCAGTAACTAAGGAAAAAGTTTTAGTAAAGACACAAGAAGCTAAGTTAACTAGAACAGCCACTGTTGATGAAGTAACTGGTAAGGTAACTAAGTACAGTGATTGGACAACTGGAACTTGGGAAAGCTACACTGCAAGTACTAAAGAGGGATACACACCAGATCAAAGTACAGTGCCAGAAGTAACTGTAGATGGTGATACTGAAAGTACTGAAGTGGTAATCAACTATGTTAAGAATCCAACAGGTAAGATTATCTTCAAAGATGGAGACAAGCCAGTTAAGACAGTAGAAGTATCAGGTAAGCCTGGAGACAAGGTGCCAGTAAGTGAAAAAGATCAAAAGATTCCAGATGGTTATGAATTAGTACCAGGCGAAAAAGTACCAACAGAAGTAGATTTCCCAAGTGATGGAACAACTCCAAGTGAATCAGTTGTTAAGATTCAAAAGAAGACACCAGACACTCCATCAACTGATCAACCAACAGGTAAGATTATCTTCAAAGATGGAGATAAGCCAGTTAAGGAGGTAACAGTACCAGGTGAAGCAGGTAAGACTGTTGAAGTACCAGATACAACAATTCCAGAAGGCTACGAATTAGTACCAGGCCAAGAAGTGCCAACAACAATTGACTTCCCAGGCGATGGATCAAACCCAAGTGATAAAGTAGTTGAGTTACAACCAAAGACACCAACTGAACAAACAACTCACATTGTTTTCAAAGATGGTGATACACCAGTTAAAACAGTAGAAGTATCAGGTAAGCCTGGAGACAAGGTGCCAGTAAGTGAAGAAGATCAAAAGATTCCAGATGGTTATGAATTAGTGCCAGGTGAAGAAGTACCAACAGAAGTTGATTTCCCAAGTGATGGAACAACTCCAAGTGAAACAGTTGTTAAGATTCAAAAGAAGACACCAGACACTCCATCAACTGATCAACCAACAGGTAAGATTATCTTCAAAGATGGAGACAAGCCAGTTCAGACAGTTGAAGTTCCAGGAAAGCCAGGCGAAAGTGTTGAAGTACCAGACACAACAATTCCAGAAGGCTACGAATTAGTACCAGGCCAAGAAGTGCCAACAACAATTGACTTCCCAGGCGATGGATCAAACCCAAGTGATAAAGTAGTTGAGGTACAACCAAAGACACCAACTGAACAAACAACTCACATTGTTTTCAAAGATGGTGATACACC
>NZ_JBLTIM010000029.1:0-29161 GCF_055362665.1 Lactobacillus fornicalis | reverse complement strand
AAACTATTTTACAGTCTCGATCCGATTATTAATGTCTTAACAGAAGGTTTTTTTGCAGCGTGTTTTTCAATATTTGGTATAATTTATGAATTATATTTTGCAAGATTTCTATTAAACAAATAAAAGCTATCGAGATGCATCAATTGATACATTTCGATAGCTTTTTGCTTATTTTTTAACGCGATAACTTTCTTGAAGTAGCCCATTAAAGAAATGTTGCAAAGAGATTTGAACAGGTTTAGCATTCTCACCATTTAATTTGCGCATTTCACTATGGATATTTCGATACTCAAATAAATTATTGGCATAATCTAATAAAATATCATTTTCTGGATAGTCTATGCACATATTAGCAAGGTTGCTGATTCCAACTTTAAGAGATCGTCTAATTCTTTGAAAGATAATTCGTTTATCATGTTCAGTAATATGTAAATCACGTTCAAAATTAATTTGTGAAAACTCAATATTTTGATCACACATAATATTACAAATTTTCATGATATCATCAATTCCTGCTTCAGCCGCAATTCCTAAAAATCTAAGTACTTGTGCAATATGATCAGTTTGCTCACGGTGCAAAGCCTGTGGCCGAGTGTAAGGAGCAATACTGGAGCTAGATATTTCATAAATTTGATTTAAGCGATTTAAAAGCATTGCATAAGAAGAAATTAGGCGAATCATTTGTCTGGCCTCGACTAAATTAAGAGGGGAAGCAATAATTAGATCGACGCTTGAATCATAAATATTTTGCATTTCTTGTGAAGATAGCTTAGGACAGATCATTAGAAATCTGGGCCGCGATCCAACATTTTTGAGTTTATTAATGAGTTCAAGCCCTTTCTCTTTTTCATCAAGATTGTAATTAATAATTAAAATGTCTATGTGTAATTGAATAATTTCGCTATAGGCACGATTACTTTCTCCAGCTGTTCCGACTACGATTGAATCATAGTCTGCTTCAATTAAGTTACGGAGATTATCACGATTTTCTTTATTTGGATCGACAATATAAAAGTTCATGGTTTATACCTCGTGAATAAAATTGAAATATAATGATGTACTTTGAAACAACACTTTTCAAAAAAATAATCATTTAAATATAAACATATTTTTAGTTAAAAGCTTATGTAAGCGCTATTAATATTTATCTATTACTAGAATAACACAAAAAGATAGAAAAAAATAAATAAATAAAGGTGATATCTGATGAAGTATTTTGAAAGCGGTTACTATAATAGAAAGTGAAAATAAATCAAAGAAATATTATCCAGGGAGGATATATCAATGGCTTTTAATTTAAGAAATCGTAGTTTTTTAACATTAGCAGATTTTAATACACGTGAAATGGAATATTTACTTAACTTATCTGAAGATTTAAAGAAGGCTAAGTATGCAGGAACTGAACAACAACACCTTAAGGGTAAGAACATTGCATTAATTTTTGAAAAGGCTTCAACTCGTACTCGTTGTGCTTTTGAAGTTGGTGCCAAGGATCAAGGCGCACATGTAACTTACTTAGGACCATCTGGTTCACACATTGGTTACAAGGAATCAGTTAAAGATACTGCCCGCGTTTTAGGTGGAATGTTTGATGGTATTGAATACCGTGGCTTTTCACAACGCTCAGCAGAAACTTTGGCTAAATATTCAGGTGTTCCTGTTTGGAACGGTTTAACAGATGAAGATCACCCAACCCAAGTTTTAGCTGACTTCTTAACTGCAAAGGAAGTTTTGAAGAAGGAATACCGCGACATTAAGTTTGCTTTTGTTGGTGATGGTCAAGACAATGTATCAAATGCTTTAATGCTTGGTAGTGCAGTTATGGGGATGGAATACCACGTTGTAACTCCAAAAGAATTGAACCCAGATCCAGAAGTTTTAGCAAAGGCTAACAAGATTGCTGAAAAGACTGGTGCCAAGATTGTTGTTTCAAACGACATCAAAGAAGGCGTTAAGGGCATGGATGTTATCTATGCTGACGTATGGGTATCAATGGGTGAACCTGACGAAGAATGGGAAAGAAGAATTAAGCTCCTTAAGCCTTACCAAGTAACTAAGGAAGTTATGGAAGCAACTGAAAATCCACATGCAATTTTTGAACACTGCTTACCAGCATTCCACAACTTAGATACTGCTGTTGCTAAGAAGATTAAAGATAAGTATGGTTTAAGTGAAATGGAAGTAACTGATGAAGTCTTTGAAAGTCCACAATCAGTAGTATTCCGCGAAGCAGAAAACCGTATGCACACCATCAAGGCTGTTATGGTTGCAACCTTAGGTGACTAAGGAGGAAAGTTTAATGAAAGTTGTTGTAGCTTTAGGTGGAAATGCCTTAGGTAAAACTCCAGAAGAACAATTAAAGTTAGTTAAGCAAACTGCTAAGTCACTTGCTGGTCTAATTAAAGCAGGACATCAAGTCGTTATTAGTCATGGTAATGGCCCACAAGTTGGGCAAATTAACTTGGGCTTAAGCTATGCGGCTGAACATGGTGAAGGAGCTAGCTTCCCATTTCCAGAATGTGGTGCCTTAAGTCAAGGTTATATTGGATATCATTTACAACAAAGTTTAAAAAATGAATTGCCAGATAAAGATGTTGCAACCTTAATTACTCAAATTTTGGTTGATGAAAAAGATCATGCATTTCAAAATCCAACTAAGCCAATTGGAAGCTTCTATTCTAAAGAAGAAGCTGAAAAGTTAGCTGAAGAAAAAGGGGTAACTTTCAAAGAAGATGCTGGTCGAGGATATCGCCAAGTTATTGCATCACCACTTCCGGAAAAGATTATTGAACTAAATTCTATTAAAACTTTAATCGAAAACGGCACAATTGTTATTGCTGGTGGTGGTGGTGGTGTACCCGTTATCAAAACTGAGAGTGGATTAAAGGGTGTGCCAGCTGTTATTGATAAAGACCGTTCAAGTGCTTTACTTGCTGATAATATTAGTGCAGATACGTTAATTATTTTGACAGCAGTGGATTATGTTTATGTAAATTACAATAAGCCAGATCAAAAGACATTGAAGGATTTATCAGTATCTGAAGCCAAGGAATATATTGCTGAAAAGCAATTTGCCACTGGTAGTATGTTGCCAAAGGTAGAAGCTTGCTTGAGCTTTGTTGAAAATCACCCAGAAAGAAAAGCAATTATTACCTCACTTGCCGGCTTAGATGATGCACTAGCAGGCAAGCTAGGAACAGTAATTCATAATTAAAACATTATTTTTATTAAAAATAGACTTGAGAAAAGGAGTGAAAGTAATGACTAGTGGAATTCATGTAACTTCTGAAATCGGAAAGTTAAAGACTGTTATGCTTCACCGTCCCGGTAAGGAAATTGAAAATATCACACCAGATTATATGGAACGACTTTTATTTGATGATATTCCATATTTGCCAATTGCTCAAAAAGAGCATGACTATTTTGCACAAACGTTGCGTGATCAAGGAATTGAAGTAATTTATTTTGAAAAATTAGCTGCTGAAGCCTTGGCAGATGAAAAGGTACGTCATGAATTTTTGGAAAGAATGATTGCCGAATCTGGCTATATTGCAGGAGCAACTAAAGAAGCTTTGATGGAATACTTGGGCAGTATGAATGTTCAAGATATGGTTAATAAAATTATTGAAGGTGTAAGAATTGAAGATGTTGAAATTAAAAATCCAGATCTTCAATCACTTTCAGAAGATACTGATTGGCCATTCTTAATGGATCCAATGCCAAATGCTTACTTTACTAGAGATCCACAAGCTTCAATTGGTAATGGTATTTCAATTAACCGGATGACCTTTAAGGCACGTCAAAGAGAATCTTTGATTACAGAATACATTATTAAGTATAATGAACGGTTTGCTGGTAAAGTTCCAGTATGGCGTGATCGTAACCATGCTACTCACATTGAAGGTGGGGACGAATTAGTTTTAAGTAATCATGTTTTGGCAATTGGTATTAGTCAAAGAACTACTGCTGATGCAATTCAAGATATTGCAAAGAACTTATTTAAAGATTCTGATTACGATACCATCATTGCTATCCATATTCCACATAATCACGCAATGATGCACTTAGATACTGTCTTTACAATGATTAATTATGATCAATTTACAGTTCACCCAGCTATTTTGAATGAAGATGGCAAGGTAGATAATTGGGTACTTCACCCAGGTAAAGATGGTGAAATTACCATTGAACACCACACTGACATTAAGGCAGTTTTGAAAGAAGCTTTGAACAAGCCAGAAATTGACTTAATTGCGACTGGTAATGGTGATAAGATTGTGGCTCCACGTGAACAATGGAATGATGGTTCAAATACTTTGGCAATTGCTCCAGGTGAAGTTGTAACTTATGATAGAAACTATGTATCAAACGATTTGTTACGTAAACATGGTATTTTAGTTCATGAAGTTCGTTCAAGTGAATTGTCACGCGGTCGTGGTGGCCCACGTTGTATGTCTTGCCCAATCGTACGTGAAGATATCGATTAAGGAGATAGCGAAGTTGGCCGAAGAGGCTACTTCGCTATTTTGCGTGAGGTGTAATTATGGAAAAAGAAAAAGGAATTAGCCGTGTTGAACTAATTGCATTGATAGTTAGTTCATGTATCGGGACTGGTATTTTTGGTATTACTAGTGATGTTTCGAAAGCTGCAGCACCAGGACCAGCTTTGCTTGCATGGCTGTTTGTTGGTTTAGGAATTTTAGCTTTAGTTTTATGTTTAAATAACTTATCACAAAAGCGTCCAGATCTTGAAGCTGGTATTTTTAGTTATGCTGGTGCAGGCTTTGGACCATTAGGTGAATTTATTTCAGGTTGGTCTTATTGGCTTTCAGCATGGCTAGGGAATATTGCCTTTGCGACTATGTTAATGAGTGCCATTGGTACTTTTGTTCCTCTGTTTGCTGGTGGTCAAAATGTTCCATCAATTATCGGAGCAATTATTTTTTGTTGGCTTTTAACTATTTTAGTTAACCACGGTGTAGAAAGTGCATCATTTATTAACTTTATTGGTACTATTTTTAAGATTGTCCCATTAGTGCTATTTGTTATTTTGATGGTAATATTCTTTAAAGGTGGGATGTTTACTACTGATTTCTGGGGTCAAGTCCTTAATAATATGTCTAAAGGAACTGTAACAGGTTCAATTGGTGAACAAGTAAAAGGTTCATTGATGACAATGATTTGGGTATTTATTGGCGTTGAAGGTGCGAGCGTCATGGCCCACAGAGCTAAGACTCGTAAAGAAGCTGAACAAGCTTCAATTATTGGATTTATTTTATTAGTCCTAATTTATGTTTTAATTTCAATCTTACCTTATGGTACTTTAACTCGTGCTCAACTTGCTAGTGCAGGTCAACCTGCTTTAGGATATGTACTTAAAAATGTAGTTGGACAATGGGGAGCTACCATTATTAACTTAGGTTTGATAGTATCAACAATTATTTCATGGTTGTCTTGGACAATGCTTCCAGCAGAAACTACAATGTTAGCTGCTGAAGATAAGGCAATGCCTAAAGTATGGGGAAAAGTAAATGCTAAGGGAGCACCAACTGCTTCGCTTTACATTACAGCGATTCTGCAAACACTCTTCTTGTTCTCACTTTTATTTACACAAGAAGCTTATGAATTTGCATATTCATTATGTACAGCTGCTATTTTATTCTCGTACTTGTTAGTTGGTTTGTATCAAATGAAGTTTAGTGCTGGTCGCAAGGAATGGGGACAATTCACTATTGGTTTGCTAGCAGCAGGCTTTCAATTGGCATGTATGTTCTTGGCTGGTTGGCAAGAAGTATTGCTAGTATCAATTAGTTTTATCCCAGGCTTTATTATTTACTACCAAGCATGTCGTGAAAATAGACGGTCAATTTCATTATCTGAGAAATTGGTAATGGGAGTTATTCTATTGTTAAGTTTGGTATCAATCATGTTTATTATGACTGGAGTAATTAAAATTGGCTAATTACTGAATATAACTTAAAGAAGAAAGTTCTAATTGTTTAGAGCTTTTTTTTTTGTTAGACAAATAATAGTTTAATCTGATAAAATGATTAATTATTTTATTATTTTTCAGAATAGGTGAGAACAATTAAAAAAAGAGCAATTGGAAAGCTAGAACTAGTTGCACTAATCGTTAGCTCATGTATTGGTGCAGGAATTTTTGGAATTACTACAGATATTAGTACAGCTGCCGCCCCCGGCCCTGCAATATTAGCTTGGTTATTTGTGGGGTTGGGAATTTTATTCTTAGTTTTATCATTAAATAATTTATCGCAAAAAAGACCTGATTTGGAATCAGGAGTATTCAGCTATGCCCATGAAGCATTAGGACCACTAGCAGAATTTATTGCTGGATGGACTTATTGGTTGTCTGATTGGTTAGGAAATATTGCAATTGCCACTATGATGATGAGTGCATTAGGAACCTTTTTCCCGATTTTTGGAAATGGGCAAACTATTGCTGCTATTTTATTTGCAATTGTAGTGGGATGGATATTAACTTATTTGGTTAATGAAGGAGTAGAAAATGCCGCTTTTATCAATACTATTGGAACTTTTTTCAAAATATGTCCTTTAATTTTATTCCTAATCTTTGTGATAATTTCTTTCAAAGCAGGTTTATTTACAGCTAATTTTTGGGGAAATGCATTTGATAACTTAAATGGTAGTTTTAAGGTTGGAAATTTATGGTCACAAATTAGAGCATCATTATTAACTATGATCTGGGTGTTTATCGGAATTGAAGGTGCAAGTGTGATGGCTCACCGGGCTAAAACAAGAAAAGAAGCTGAATTTGCTTCGATTGTAGCTTTTATTCTGCTGTTCTTGGTTTATGTCTTGATTTCTATCTTACCTTATGGGGTTATGACGCAAGCGCAACTAGCTAAAGCTGGTCAACCAGCTTTAGGAGCAATTTTGACTAAGCTGATTGGGTGGCCAGGAACAATTATTATAAATATTGGGTTAATTGTTTCTACTTTTATTTCTTGGCTGTCATGGACACTTTTACCTGCAGAATCTACAATGTTATTAGCAAGAGATAAAGTTTTACCACCGTTTTGGGGCAAAACAAATAAAAAAGGTGCGCCAAAAGATTCGTTGATTTTAACAGCTAGCTTACAAAGTATCTTTTTATTCTCACTTTTATTTACAAAGCAAGCTTATGAATTTGCATATTCATTATGTGTTGCAGCCAGTTTATTTACGTATCTATTCGTTTGTATCTATCAGATGAAACTAAGTCGAAAAGAAAATAATTGGGGTCAATTATTAATCGGATTATTAGGTGCGCTCTTTCAATTATGCTGTATGATTTTAGCTGGTTGGAAACAAGTTCTATTAGTTACAGTTAGTTTTATTCCAGGCTTTTACTTGTATTACAAGGCTAGGAAATATTATCAAAAAACAATTTCTCTTTCTGAAAAATTAGTTATGATATTTTTACTTTTGTTAAGTATATTGGCAATATATCTAGTAATTGCTGGTACGATAAAAATTAGTGGATAAGAAAAAAGCAGTCAGATGACTGCTTTTTTAATTGAGTTATAAAATTGGAAATAGGAAAATAATTAAACAGTTAGAATAATTAATGTAAAAAGAGATTAGTTGAAATCAACAGATTTACCATTGACTTCAACGCTGTATTCAAGACTTGCTAAATCAAGGTTTAACACAGCTTTTCTAGTCTTATCTTTGTTTTCACGAACAATTTGGATTTGGCTTTCGCTAGGAGTAGTAATATCGATGCTACCTTCTAAGTCAAAAGCTTCTTCTTCATTTCTGAAGCGTAATAAGTTAAGTAATTTTGCAACTACTGGACGCTTAACTTCGTCAGCTACTTCATCAACTTCATAGTAGTGACGGTTGATATTTCTACCTTCTTTAGTTTCTTCGAGTAACTTCAAGTCATTTTGACCAGCAAGTAATCCAACGTAGTAAACTTGTGGAATACCAGGTGCAAATACTTGAACAAGACGAGAAATGAAGTATTTCTTATCATCGTCACCCAAAGCGGAGTAATAAGTAGTATTAATTTGGTAGATATCGAGGTTGTGGTATTCAGCTGATGAATACTTACGTTTAACATTAGCACCAACCTTGTACAATTCATTAGTGGTCATGTCAATTTCATCATCAGATAAAATATCCTTAGCATCAACAACACCTAAACCATCATGAGTATCTAAAGTAGTAAATTGCTTCATTGGACTCTTACGTAGCCAGTCAGCAAGTCTCTTAGATTTACCATTGTAAAGTGAGTATAATAAGACCATTGGTAAAGCAAAGTCGTAAATAAAGTAACCGTGTTCACTTACTTTAAATGGATACTTGTAGTGTTCATGAATTTCAGGGAGAAGTTGAGCATCAGTACCCTTTAAGTCATCATTTGCTTCTTTAAGTAAGTCCCAAATTTCTGGTTCAACAAAGAAATCATTAGTATCAAGCTTTTTAACAGCATAAGCAAATGCATCTAATCTAATTAAGCTTGCACCATGGTTGGCTAAGTTAACTAAATTGTCTTTGACAAATTTCTTAGTTGTATCAGTTCTAATATCTAAATCAAGTTGGTCTTCACCAAAAGTATTCCAGATATTAGTTTTACTACCATCTGCAAATTCAATAGTTTGATATGGGGCACGATCTTTACGTTTGTAAATTAAGTCTACATCAGCTTGGGTAGGACGATTTTCTGGCCAAAACTTATCCCAGTTGAGGTAAAGATCTTTATATTTACTTTTGTCTTTATTTTTTACAAAGTCCTTGTAATATTCTGAGTGCTTGGATAAGTGATTAATCATGAAGTCAAACATTGTGTAGTACTTACTTGACAATGCTTCAATATCACTCCAGTCACCGAATTGATCGTCGACTTTATCATAAGTCATTGGTGAAAAACCACGGTCTCCAGCTGATGGGAAAAATGGCAAGATATGTAAACCACCAATGGCACCTTTTAAATAGTTTTCTAAGACGAAGTTTAGGTCTTTTAAGTTATGACCCATACTGTCAGGATAAGTGATTAACATCACTTTGTTTTGTAATTTCATAACTATTTACTCCTTATCATAGCGCTTTCAGTTGATTTTATATAAAAATTGTATACAATAGTTTTATAATATGAAACTATTTACATCTTTTTACATAAATTACATTTTTTACAGTGTTTATTAAGGGAATAGGATAAGATTATGAGCGCTAATATTAAAGATGTTGCTCGGGAAGCAGGAGTTTCAATTGCAACTGTATCAAGATTTATTAATCAAAATGGCTATGTAGCTGCATCTACTGCCAAAAAGATTGAAAATGCAATTTCCAAGTTAAACTATCAGCCAAAAAATGAAATACGCAAACCCTCAACTACTAAGGCGATAGGGATAGTATTCCCATCAATTAAGAATCCATTATTTTCTGAATTATTTACATATTTAGAAAGTAATTTAAAAAATAAGGGATATAATTGTACTTTGTTTATTGATAATAATGAAAATCATAAGCTGGAAGATTATGTGTCATTAATTCTAGATGGACAAATAAAAGGAATTATTAATAGCTCCCCATTAAAAATAGATAAGGTAAATTATCCAGGGATTCCGATTGTTACTTTTGATAGAAATTTGGGGCCAAATATTCCATTTGTATCATGTAATAATTTAGATGGTGGGTTTAAAATTGCTAAGGCAGTAGTAGAAAAAGGCTGTAAGAAGATTTTGATTTTATCTGGAAATCGTCAGGATTATTTCCCCATTACCGATAGAATTAAAGGAATGATGAAGGTTTTCAATTATCATGAATTAGAAATAAAAACTGCTTATACGGATTTTGAGGGATCAGAAATTGCCAAAAAAATTCAAATTGATGGATTGATAAAAAATAAAAAATATGACGCGATTTGTACAACAGATGATATAACGGCTTTATTCGTTAGAGAACAGGCTAAGTTAATCAACTATTCTCCAATTATTACAGGGTTTGATGGAACAAAATTTATAAATCATCTCTTTCCAGAATTGATTACAGTTAGACAGCCAACGGAAGAATTGGCTAATTTGTTAACAGAAATATGTTTGAATCAGATTGAAAATTATAAGGAAAATATTGAAAAGAAGTATATTTTACCCGTTGAATTGGTAAATAAATAATTTTTACTTACTTTAGGTCTTGGATTAATACCAAGACCTTTTTTATATAACTTTGTTTACTTAAAAAGCTATTTTTAAGTAAACGTTTCAAATGCTTTTATATAAAGAAAATTAGCCACTATTTCTATGAAGCTATTTAATGTAAGTGTTTACATAAAACACCAAAAGCATTAAGATGTAACCGTTAACAAAAATAAAGAAAGAAAAGGATTCGCTTATGATTTCATTTGATGAAAAACAAAAAGTCTTTAACCTCACAAATGCATCTATTTCATACCTTTTTTCTATTGAGGAAGGTGGATTATTAGGCCATTTATACTATGGTCCTAAAATTAGAGCATATCATGGTGAACGTTTCTATCCTAGAATTGATCGGGGGTTTTCTGGTAATTTACCTGATTCGTTAGATCGGACATATTCAAAAGATGATTTGCTCCAAGAATACTCCGGTAATAATACTGGCGATTTTAGATTGCCCTCCATTGTTATTAAGACCAAAAATGGTGCGAGAATGACGGATTTCCGCTATCAATCATATAAGATCATTAATGGCAAGCCTAAGCTTGAAGGTTTACCTCAAAGTTATGTTGAAAGCGATCAAGAAGCTCAAACTTTGGAAGTGACTTTACGTGATGATGTTATTAAGGCTGATTTAGTTTTAACTTACACCATTTACCGTGATCGTCCAGTTATCACTAGAAATGCTCGCTTAATTAATTGTGGTAGTGAAGCCTTCCAAGTTGAAAAGTTAGCTTCTATGCAACTTGATTTAACTAAGCAAAACTATGATTTAGTTTACTTACCTGGACAATATGGTGTTGAACGCCAAACAAGACGTAAGTCAATTGATCAAGGTATTTTTGAAATGTCTAGTCGACGTGGAGCTAGTTCACATCATATGAATCCTTTTGCTGCAATTGTAGATAAGGATACCGATGAATTTCATGGTAATGTTATGGCTACATTACTTGTATATTCTGGCAACTTTAAGATTAGTTTGGAAAGTGACCAAATTGACCAAATCCGCTTGCTTGTTGGAATTAATGATGACAACTTCAGTTGGAAATTAAATCCGGGTGAAAGCTTCCAAACTCCAGAAGCAATTAACGTTTATTCAACTAAGGGGCTTAATGGCATGACCCAAGTTTTCCATCATTTACTTCGTGAACGAGTAGCACGTGGCAAATGGCGTGACCGTGAGCGTCCAATCATTATCAATAACTGGGAAGCTACTGAAATGAACTTTGATGCTGCTAAGTTAGATCAAATAGTTGAGGAAGCTAAGCCACTTGGAATTGAAATGTTTGTCCTAGATGATGGGTGGTTTGGTCACCGGGATGATGACAACTCAAGCTTGGGTGATTGGTATGTCAATACTAAGAAAATTGACTTACATAAGGTGGCTAAGCAGACTCATGATGCTGGCATGAAATTTGGATTATGGTTTGAACCGGAAATGATTTCAAAAGATTCAGACTTGTATAAGACCCACCCAGACTATGTTTTACATGAACCGGGGCGTGGAATGACTTTAGCTAGAAATCAACTAGTACTCGACTTTAGTCGTCCAGAAGTTGTCGATAATATTTTTGATCAAATTTGTAAGATTCTAGATGATGTAGATATTGATTACATCAAGTGGGACTGCAACCGGAATTTAACTGAAGTTTATTCAGCTGCTTATCCAGCAGATCAAGAAGGTGAAATTGCTCACCGTCATATTTTAGGTGTCTACAGTTTAATGGAAAAATTGATTGAAAGATATCCAGATATTTTATTTGAAAGTTGTTCTGGTGGTGGTGGTCGTGATGATGCCGGTTTGCTATATTACATGCCACAATGCTGGCCATCAGATAACACTGATGCTAATGAACGTTTAAGAATTCAAGAAGGAACTAGTTTAGTTTATCCAATTTCTTCTGTTACTGGTCACGTTTCAGCGGTTCCAAATGGGCACACTAACCGCATTACTAGTTTTAAGATGCGTGGTGATGTCGCAATGAGTGCAACTTTTGGTTATGAATTGGATCCAAGTGCCTTAACTGAAGATGAAAAAGCTGAAGTGAAAAAACAAGTTGCCTTTTATAAGGAACATCGTAAATTGATTCAATTTGGTGATTTTTATCGCTTACAAAGTGCCTTTGCTGGTAATCACGTTGCTTGGGAATTTGTCAGCCCTGATAAAAGTGAAGCTTTACTATTTATGTATCGCAAGTTGAGTTCAGTTCGATATGAAATTGTAAACACTAAGATGTATGCCCTAGATCCTGATAAGAACTATCAAGATAGTGTAACTGGAAAAATTTATGGTGGCGATGAATTGATGAACCTCGGTTTATTCAGAAATCCTACTCATAAGGGTGACTTTATTAGTGAAGTTCATTACTTTAAAGCAGTTAAATAATTAAAACAATAATTTTTGGAGATAAAACCGTTATGCAAAAGTGGAAAAATACTGTGGCTTATGGTTTAGGTGCCTTTGGTCATGATTCATTTTATGGAATTTTGAACACCTATTTATTAATGTTTATTACCAGTATTATGTTCTCTGGTGGTGACAAGAATTACACTACTCACATGGTAGCTATTACAACTATGATTATTATGGTTGTTCGAATTATTGAATTAGTCCTTGATCCATTTATTGGTTCAATGATTGATAAAACTAATTCTAAGTGGGGAAAGTATCGTCCTTGGATTTTAGGAACTGGTCTAATTTTAGGTCTTGGTAGTCCATTCCTATTTACTACTATGAATGGGTTAGCAACTAAGAATGGTCACTTGTTCTTAATTCTATTCACTATCATGTTCTTTGCTTTATACATTGTATATGCATTTAAAGATATTTCTTTCTGGGGATTATTACCAGCAATGTCATTATCATCAGATGATCGTGGTTTCACTGCAACTGGTGCTAGAATTGGTTCAACTATTGGTGGTAATATTATTACTGTTTTATATGCAGTATTGTTAACTTATTTCTCAGGTTCAAGTAACTTTAATGAGCATGGTTGGTTTATGTTTGCATTGATTATTGGTTTAACTCAATTTGTAGGTGCGGCATTTACGGCATTTGGTACCAAAGAAAAGGCTTCAGTTGTTACTGATCAAAATCAAAAAGAAATTACTATTGGCCAAATTTTTAAAACTATCGGTACTAATGATCAATTAGGTTGGATGTCACTTTCATATATTATTTATGGATTAGGTACATCAATTACTAACAGTTTTATGCTTTATTACTTCCGTTATGTTCTTGATGCACAAGATAAATGGCAATATGTAGGTTGGCTAGGTATTTTTAGTGGATTTGTTTCAATTATTTCATATCCATTCTTGGCTAAATATTTTGGCCGGCGAAAGATTATGATTGGCTCAATGCTTACAATGGTTTTGGCATACATTATTTATTCATTTACTCAAAATGTGGCTATGACTCTAGTTGCACAACTTTTCTATACTTTAGCTGGACCACTTGTATTTATGGTTTTACTATTAACTATTGCTGATTGTGTAGAATATGGGCAATTAAAGACTGGCCACAGATCAGAAGCTGCTACTAGTGCAGTTCGTCCAATGCTTGATAAGTTTAATGGTGCCGTAACTACTGGTTTAACTGGTGTAATTGCTGGTATTGTGGGTATGACTGGTAATGTTGCTGCATCAAGTATTACAGCACACGATATCTTCTTGTTTAAGACTTTTGCCTTTTACATACCACTAGTTACTACAATTGTGGGAATGATCATTTTCATGGCTAAAGTTAAGCTGGATGAAAAGATGCACAATGAGATTGTTAACAAGCTTGCCAAGGATATTAAAGCAGAAAAAAATGAATAATTTGAAGCTAATAAAAAATAGAGTCTAGTAATCCTAGATTCTATTTTTTTTATTGGCTATACTACTTTCTCTTTCAATAAATTTTGAAGGTAAAAGTAACTGATAGGGAATAGTACGGTGATTAATAAAGCGGTCATGTAAAAGTCGAATAGCAGCTTGCCCCATTTGATAACTTGGAGCACTGATTGAACTGAGCGAAGGAACCAAATAAGATGCAACTTCCGAATTATTATAGCTGATAATTTGAATGTCGGTTGGGATTTCTTTTTGATGTAGATGAATTGATCGATAAGCTCCCATTGCTAATACATCACTTGCAACGAGGACAATTTTAGGCGGATTAGATGAATTTAGTAGTTTATCCATAGCACTGTACCCTTCATCTAGTGTCCAATTAGTTATTACTTCATTAATCGGCAAGTTATGTAGCTTCATCCAAGTTTCATATGCTTTGGTTCTAGGATCAATATTCATTTTTTTTGATAAATGAGTATGAGTCATTTCATTTAAGTAGCCCCCGATAAAACCAATCCTAGTGTATTTTCTTTGATAAAGTATATTTAAAACACGATTAGTAAGTTCAAAATAATTATTGCGAATTAAATCGTATTCATCAAAATGACGATATTCATCAATGATTACAATATTTGGATTATAAAGTGATACTCGTTTTATAAATTTAGAGGAAAATGTCCCAATAATTACAATTCCGTCAAAATTTTTTACAGATGAAAAATCAAAATTAGGTTTTGGAAAATGAATAAAACTACTTATTGTGTAGTGACTAGCATTTGCTTCCTCTTGTAACCCCTGACTTATATTTGAAAAATATAAGTCCCTATTTAGCTGTTCAACACTTAAAGCACATAAGATAATTATTTTACGTTTTTTATTATTGATATTAATCAATAGGCGATTAGGGCGAGGATCGTAGTGTAAATTATTGGCAACTTCTAAGACTTTTTTTCTAGTTGAATCCTTAATTGAAAAAGTTTTATCCTGGCTTAAAACTCGTGAAACAGTAGCAGGTGAAACCCCTGCCTTTCTAGCAATTTCTCTGATACTTGTCATAAAAAAACCTCTATATGGTAAATAATTAAGTAAACGTTTCAAAGCTTTATTGTACAAAACTTTATCCTGTATTTTAAGTACAAGGGAGCTAATTAACTGTTTACAGTAATTATATAATAGTTTAGTATGAAAGCGTTAACAAGTGTATTTAAAATAATTTAATTTGTAGTGAGAGGAGAATAGCGATGAAGAAGTGGCTAAAGTTAGTTGCTGGTGGAATTATCGCGTTAGCTTTCTTGAGTCTTACCGGGTGTAGAAAACAAGATGCAAGCAGCAATAAAAAAGTTACGATTGAGTTTTTTAATCAGAAAAGAGAAATGCAAGCAACTTTAAAGAAAATGATTAAAAAATTTGAAAAAGAACATCCTAATATTCGAGTGAAGGAAACCGATGTTCCATCTGCTGGTGATGTTTTGAAGGTAAGGATGCTATCTGGGGATGCACCAGATGTTATCAACACTTATCCACAGAACTTAGACTACCAAACTTGGGCTAAGGTGGGATATTTTGTTGATATGACTCATAAGTCATATATTAAAAATATTGTTAACAATTATGCTGAAAAGTTTGCTATCAATGGCAAAATTTACAACGCTCCATTGAGTGCTAATTTATATGGCTTTTACTACAATGCCACTGAGTTTGAAAAGTTAGGTTTAAAAATTCCTCAAACTTGGTCAGAACTAGAGCATTTAGTTAAAGAAATTAAAGCAAAAGGAAAGACACCATTTGCTATAGCTGGGACAGAGCCGTGGACTTTAAATGGGTATCATAACTTATCTTTAGCGACAGTTACTGGTGGATTTAATCAGGCAGAAAATTTAATTAGATATTCTCCAGTTAATTCAATTTCTCTAAATAATAAATATATTCAAGCTGACATTCAAAGACTTGACTTACTTCGAGGCAATGGTCAGAAGAACTGGAAAGGAGCCAGCTATAACGATGCAGTTATGGCCTTTACTAGTGGCAAAGCTCTAATTATGCCACAAGGTTCTTGGGCTTTAGCCGTAATTAAAACACAGAACCCTAAATTTAAAATTAGAACCTTTGCCTTCCCTGGTAATAAACCAGGTCAAGAAATGACAGTAGGTTCAGGTGATATGGCACTGTCAATTTCATCAAGATCCAAACATAAAAAAGCAGCTGATGAATTTCTAAAGTTCATGTGTAGTCCTGAAGCAATGCAAATGTATTATGACCAAGATGGCTCGCCATGTACGATTAAAGGTGTTAAGCAAAAGGGTATCGATTCAGAATTAGGTGGTTTAAGTAAATATGCATTTACTAAGAAACATATGGTTTGGCTGGGCCAAAAATGGACCACTGAAAATGATTTCTTCAATTTGACTGGTAATTATGTTTTGACTGGAGACAAGAAACAATTAATAAGTGACTTTAACACTACCTTTAACCCTATGAAGGCTACTAATTAATCTTGACAGGAGGAGCAAAAATGACGTTGAAAAAATTTGCTGCTAAGTATTGGGGTTGGACTTTTCTGATTGTCCCAATTATTTTACAGATCATCTTTTTCTATTTTCCAATGGTTCAAGGCGCCTTTTATAGTTTGACAGATTGGAATGGTTTTACTTATAACTTTAATTTTGTTGGCTTAAATAACTATAGAATTCTCTTTATGGATGCCAAGTTTATGAAGGCCATTGGGTTCACATTATTATTAACTGTGTGCTTAATTGTGGGAGAAATTGCTTTTGGTATTTTAATTGCACGTGCTTTGAATGCCAAGATTAAGGGGCGGTTATTTTGGAGAGCATGGTTTTTCTTCCCGGCCGTTTTATCAGGATTGACAGTTTCTTGATTTTTAAACAAGTCTTCAATTATGGATTACCAGCAATTGGTAATTGGCTTCATTTAGACTTTTTAACTGATTCAATTTTAGGCAACCAAGTTGGCGCAATTATTGCAGTAATCTTTGTTATGCTTTGGCAGGGAATTGCAATGCCAGTCATTATTTTCTTAGCTGGTTTACAAAGCATTCCTGATGAAATTAAAGAAGCTGCTGCAATGGATGGAGCAAATAATACACAAATCTTTTGGAAGATTGAATTACCATATCTTCTTCCAAGTATTTCAATGGTATTCATTATGGCATTAAAGGCTGGTTTTACGGCATTTGATCAAATTTTTGCTTTAACTAGTGGTGGACCTACTGATGCAACTACCTCAATTGGTTTATTAATTTATAATTATGCCTTTAAGAATAATCAATATGGGTATGCAAATGCAATTGCCTTAGTGTTATTTGTTGTAATTGCATTAATTTCAATTTTGCAAGTTAAGCTATCTAACAAGTATGAAGTGCAGTAGAGGGAGAGGTAAATATGCAAAGTAAACGTGAGCCAGGGAATTTTTGGAAATATGTTTTGTTGATTTCTGGTGGAATTTTAATTTTAGTTCCAATTTTATATTCATTTTTGAGTTCGTTTAAGACAACTAAGCAAATTATGGCGAATTTCTTTGCTTTTCCCAATCCATGGACCTGGGCTAACTATGAACACTTGTTTGCTGATGGGATTGGTGGCTACTTTTGGAACTCAATTGTGATTAGTATTTGTTCAGTTATCGTGGTAATGCTTTTTGTACCAATGGCCGCATATTCAATTGCGAGAAATATGAGCAAAAAACGCGCTTTTAACATTATGTACTCACTTTTAATTTTGGGTATTTTCGTTCCATTTCAAGTAATTATGATTCCAATCACGGTTTTAATGAACCGGATAGGACTAGCCAATATGTGGGGCTTAATTATTTTGTACCTAACTTATGCAATTCCACAAACTTTATTCTTGTATGTTGGTTACATCAAGTTGAGTATTCCAGAAAGTTTGGATGAAGCAGCTGAAATTGATGGTGCAAGTAAGTGGATAACTTATTTCAAGATTGCCTTTCCTTTAATGAAGCCAATGCATGCAACAACTTTAATTGTTAATGCAATGTGGTTTTGGAATGACTTTATGCTTCCATTACTAATTTTGAACAAGGATAACCGGATGTGGACCTTGCCGCTATTCCAATACAACTACACTGGACAATATTTCAATGATTATGGTCCAAGTTTTGCATCATATGTAGTTGGGATTATTACGATTACCATCGTATATATGATTTTTCAAAAGAATATTATTGCTGGAATGAGCAACGGGGCAGTTAAGTAAGCAGAGTAAATGGAGATAAAAATGGTTAAAGTAGACTTAGATCACGTATATAAGAAGTATGATAATGCAACTGATTATTCAGTGACTGATTTTAATTTGCATATCAATGATCATGAATTCATTGTTTTTGTTGGTCCATCTGGGTGTGGTAAGTCAACCACTTTGAGAATGATTGCTGGACTAGAAGAAATTTCAAAGGGAACTCTTAAAATTGGTGGCAAGGTCATGAATGATATCGCACCAAAAGATCGGCAAATTGCCATGGTTTTCCAGAACTATGCCTTATATCCACATATGAGTGTTTATGACAATATGGCTTTTGGTTTGAAATTACGTCACTATTCAAAAGAAGAAATTGATAAAAAGGTCAAAAGTGCGGCTGAAGTTTTAGGATTAGCACACTTACTAGACAGAAAACCTGCAGCTCTTTCTGGTGGGCAACGCCAACGTGTGGCGTTAGGAAGGGCAATTGTGCGGGATGCGCCAATCTTTTTGATGGATGAACCATTAAGTAACTTGGATGCTAAGCTTAGAGTTTCAATGAGAGCAGAAATTGCAAAACTTCATCAAGAATTGAAGACTACTACTATTTATGTAACTCATGATCAAACTGAAGCCATGACTTTAGCTGATCGAATTGTTGTCTTAAAAGATGGTAAAATTCAACAAGTTGGTAGTCCTTTAGAAGTCTATAATAAGCCAGCCAATGTCTTTGTTGCAGGTTTTATTGGGTCCCCCGCTATGAACTTTTTCCGTGTTATTTTGAAGGATGGAAAGATTATTGATAAGAATAATCAAGATTTTGCAATTCCCGTTCCAGAAGGTAAATTAAAGATTCTTAAAGAAAAAGGATATGATAATAAAGAAATTATCTTTGGTATTCGACCTGAAGATGTACATACTGAAGAAGTTTTCTTGCAAGCATTCCCTGAAACCGTGGTAAATGCTACTGTAACTGTTTCTGAATTGTTAGGATCTGAAACTCAACTTTATACTAAAGTAGGTGAAAGTGAATTAGTTTCTCGAGTTGATGCACGTGATTTCACTAAACCAGGTAGTATGGTTCAAATGGGATTCGAAATGAATAAAGCCCATTTCTTTGATGCAGAAACAGAGTTAACAATTGACTAATTTTAATAAATTTTAAGTAACTGAAAAAATATCTATAATACAAAAAATGTTGATATATCAAGGCGCTACATAACCATGATTATCAACATTTTTTATCAAAAAGAATTTATTCTTAGATGTTTATTGAACTTTTATATTTGAATTTCCAAGAAAGTCCTTTTAATTATCGAGATTAGAATAACTACTTTCACGTTCAATAAATTTAGAAGGTAGTACCACTTGCCATGCTTGTGTGCGTTGATTAATAAAGCGGTCATTTAGCAATCGAATAGCGGCTTTCCCCATTTCTAAGGTTGGAGCGTTAATAGAAGAAAGAGAAGGTACTAAATAAGAAGCTACTTCTGAATTGTTAAAGCTAATGAGTTGGATATCATCGGGAATTTTTAATTGATGGAGATGAATAGCTCGATAAGCACCAACCGCTAATAAATCACTTGATGCAATTACTATTTCAGGAGTGTTTTTCGTAGATAATAATTTTTCCATGGCATTAAATCCAGCTTCTAAAGTCCAATCAGTAGCGATTTCTTGGATTGGTAAATCATGACTTTTCATCCAGCTTCGGTAAGCTCGTGAGCGAGGATCTATGCAGGATTCGTCTGAAAGGCCTAGGCAATCCATTTGATTAACTGCTCCACCAATTAGTGCAATTTTATGGAAATTACGTTCAAATAGAAGATCTAATATTTTATTTGTATATGAATAGTAGTTATTACGAATTAAGTCAAATTTTTCAAAATCCCGAGGTTCATTGATAATAACAACATTCGTATTATATTTGGCTACGTGTTCTAAGAAATTTGAGGTAAAAGTTCCAATTACAATTATGCCATCAAACTTCTTTAAATCAGAAAATCTGAATTTAGAATCTGGAAAATGTATGAAATTAACGACCGTAATATGAGAAATATCTGCTTCTTTATAAAGCCCCTTCTTAATATCAGAGAAGTATAAATCTCGATTGAGAGTTTCAACGCTTAACGCGCATAATACAATAATTTTTCTCTTTGGGCCATTAGAAGGGCGATTGGGCTTAAGCTCATAGTGTAAGGATTTTGCAAGATTGAGGACCTTTTGGCGAGTGGAATTTTTTATAGAAAATGTTTTATCTCTGTTCAAAACTCTTGAAACGGTAGCAGGTGATACGCCTGCTTTTCTAGCAATTTCACGGATACTTGTCATCGGATAATTGGTCCTTTCTTGTAAAAAATTTATATTAATACTAATATAAATTATTTTATTGAACTTAGTAAACGTTTAATTGTTAATAGTAAATAAATGCTAAAAATAGTCACATAAAATAAAATAACAAAAAATAGAGTATATTTATCGAGTTGTAGAAAAAGATAGCAATAATCTAATGAAAATTCCCTGATAAAGTACACTATTTTTTTTTTTTTTTTTTTTAGTTAGTGAAAAAATCACAAATTTAAATATTTTATTGAAAATAAGTTATTAATTGGCAATATAAATCAATGAAAATATTTTCAAAAAAGCACACCTATATATCTTGAAATAGCTACATTACGTCTGATAATATAGTGACTGCTTGAAATTTGATGAAATAATTTTATTAAACTTATGGAGGAGTTATTCTTAATATTATGAGTTTTTTTAATGATAGATTATGTGAAGAGATTAACGAAATACAGAGATTTTCTTTTAGAAAGACGAGTATTGGTTTGGCTTCATTTGCTATTTCCAGTTTAATTTTCTTAAATTGGAGTACTGGCTATGCGCTTGCAGATACCTCTTCTAGTATTAATTCTCTCAAATTAAATAACACATCTAAGATTGAAAACTCAGATACTCCTATTATTTCTAAAAATGTCGAAGTAAACAGTGCAAAAGATAAATTGAATCGAGAAATAGATACCGCACAAAAAGCTGGCTTCAACATAAAACAAGATTCAGATAAAGTAATTAAAGTAAACGATGAAGTAGATGGATTAGAAAAAGTACAAGCAGACTACGCTGAGCAAGCTTCAGATATTAAACAACAAATTAAAGACAATCAAAGTAAATTAAATGAATGGCAAGACCAAAGAGAAGAGCAGGAAGCTGCATTTAAACAAGGACATGCTGTTGAAGCGACAGATCACGCTTATGTTGAAAATACATTTGAGTATAATTCGCATGCGGATTCTGTAAAACTTTATAAAGTTACTAAAAGCAATGATGGAAAAGAATTAAAAGAAGAAATTCAATTATCAGGCACTAATACTCAAAATAAAGAACCTCGAAATTTTGATGAACCTAGTAACCCTAATAGATTGCAGTATGCTGAAGTAGATAGTAATACTCATTTGTATGCTAGATGGTCAAATGTTGTATTGGATACTGCGACGAATAAAAAATATGATATGGTAGTTGAATTAAGTGATGCAGTAATTGATAAACGTGAGCTATATGGAAATCCTACTAAAAATGAAAAAGGAATTATTGAAATTTTTAGGGATCCTTCGAGTGGATTAGCTTTCAATTATATTACTGCATTAAAATTAACGAAATATCTTGTTGAATCAGGTACTGATAACCTTTATGAAGGAGAAGATTATTTTACACAAGATACCTTAAATCGGCAGTTGCCTGATTCTGAACAACCTTTAAATAAGCGTTATAAAGCTGAAAATCAAAGAGCTGAATTTATAAAACCTGTGGAAGGGGCAATTGCAGCTTTTGTTCCCAAGGGTTCAGCAATGGAAGCCGTAGAACATGATATTAGTAATGGAAATTCAGGTGCTAAGAGTTTAATTGAAGAAGTTAATTCTAGTCTTCCAAAAAATAAGCAGCTTTCAGAAAGTGTCTTTATTTCCAAAGGGGCAGAGGTAAAAATTAATGATGAAAGTCAAATAACTTACCCTGTTAAAGAATCTATGGTTTTCTTAACCAAAGGAAAGGCTAGTTTCTTATTAGGAGTTATAAATCCAATTAATAATGGGGATCCTGAAGATGTTTATGTTGGCCCAGATGTCAGAAAGCACAGAGTTAGAGCTGACTATACTCAAGTTGGATTAGGCATTTTGGATAAGAATGATTTTAAGAGTGTAGAAAAACCAACTATTACTTATCATCGTACGTTAGTAAAAAGTCCTGTTTCTCTAACTAAGACAATTCACTATATCGATAATAATGGGAAGGAAGTAAAAGATTCAGTATCTAGTTCAGTTACAGTTTATAAAACTTTTGATCCAACTAATCCATTGGATTCTAGTGTAATAAGTTATGAAAGTACAGACTCTAAAATACCAGTGAATTCAACTGGAAAAGTAATTTTACCAGGTGCTGAGGTACCATTAATAAAGGGGGCTTATGCCAAAATAGTTCCATCAGAAGCGAATAATGATTCAGAAGTCAGTGTTAAAAATCCAACCCGAGAATATAATATAGTTTACAATTCATTTGGAAAAATTATTCCAGTTGATGAAAGTGGTAAGGAAATTCAAGGAGCAGACACTCCAACTTACAACAATAATTCAGATGATCCAACTAAGGCTGGTGATACAACTACGCCAACGGTTCCTGGTTATACAGCAACTAAGACAACAGTTTCTGGTAGCGACATCACTAACCCGGGTGACAACACTAAGGTAATTTACACAGCCAATAATAAGACTACGAATATCGTCTTCAAGGATCAAGACAACAATAATAAGGTTGTTAATACCGTTCCAGTGGATGGTTATACTTCAGAAACAGTTCCTGTTGATGGGACTAAGACGACAATTCCTGATGGTTACGAATTAGTTCCTGGCAATCAAGTGCCAACAACCATTACCTTTGCTGGCGGGGACTCAACTACTCCGGACATAGTAGTTTATTTGAAGCACAAACATACCATCACTACCAAAAACATTAATAAGAAAATTACTTACCAAACAACTGATGGCAATACTGTTGCTGATTCATACAAGACGTCAATAACTATCGCACAAGATGTTGATGAAGCAACAAATACTGCTACTTACAAGGTAAATGGTGAAATTACAACTAAGGCTGACTTAACTAGTCAAGATGTCCCTGCAGCACCAACTGGTTACCATTTGGATACTAACCAATCAACTGGGGATTACAACAAGTCCACTTCTTATGACTTAACCAATCAATTTAATACATTGACAGACGGACAAACTGTAAATGCTAAGGTAGTTTATGCCCCAGATAAGCAAACTATCACTGTTACTGTTCATGATTCCGAAACTAACACAGATGTAACGATCCCAACTATTATTCCAACAAATTTCGATGGAACAACTAGTGGTACTGTTGATATCACTGATGGCATCAACAAGATTAAGATTTACTTAACTACTCACGGTTACACTGTTCCTGATACTGTTGAAGTTCCAAAGAACTTTGATAACACTGATAATGGTGACTCAAATACTGATAAGACTCCACAACCAGTAACAATCACTGTTGGCCACAAGACTACTGAAGTTAAGCCAGATAGTCCAAAGACAACTGACGATAATTTGCCAGATAATCCTGACAAGAAATACCCATCAGGCGTAACTGCAACTGACCTTAACAAGACTATCACTAGAACTATTCTCGAAGTTGATCCAGTAACTAAGGAAAGCAAGACTGTCGCAACCCAAACAGTTCACTACACCAGAACTGCAACTGTTGACGAAGTAACTGGTAAGGTAGCTTATACTAATTGGGCAACTACTGACAAGTGGGCTTCATACACTGCACCTGACAAGCCTGGTTATACACCAAGCCAAAAGAGCGTGGATGAAACTACACCTTCAGTAACTGATAAGGACCAAACAGTAACTATTACTTACAGCGCTAACCCAACTAATACTAATGTTGTCTTCGTTGATGATAACGATAATGGTAAGACGGTAAAGACTGTTACGGTTGATGGCACAACTGGTGGAACCACGCCACTTTCAAGTGATGACCAAAAGATTCCAGCTGGTTATGAATTAGTACCAGGTAATACTATCCCAACTGAAATCAAGTTCAACAATGATGGTAGCCAAACTCCAAATACTACTATTCACTTGAAGCATAAGACTATAACAGTAAATTCTGATAGTCCAAAGACAACTGACGATAACTTGCCAGACAATCCTGACAAGAAGTACCCATCAGGCGTAACTGCAACTGACCTTAACAAGACAATCACTAGAACTATTGTCGAAGTTGATCCAGTAACTGGTGAAAAGAAGACGGTTGCAACTCAATCAGTTCACTACACCAGAACTGCAACTGTTGATGAAGTAAATGGCAAGGTAACATACAGTGATTGGACTACTACTGACAAGTGGGCTTCATACACTGCACCTGACAAGCCTGGTTACACCCCAAGCCAAACTAGTGTTGAAGAAGCTACACCTGCAGTAACAATTACTTACACTGGCAACCCAACCAACACAAAGGTAATCTTCGTAGATGACAATGATAATGGTAAGACGATTAAGACAGTTCCAGTTAACGGTGTAACTGGCGGAACTACACCACTTTCAAGTGATGACCAAAAGATTCCGGATGGTTACGAACTAGTAGATGGTAACAAGGTGCCAACTGAAATCAAGTTCAATAATGATGGAAGTCAAACTCCAGATACTACTATTCACTTGAAGCACAAGACTGTGGATGTAACACCTGATAGTCCAGCACAACCTGGCGACAAGTTACCTGATAATCCGAACAAGTATTATCCAGATGGCGTTGACACTACCAAGGTAGTTACTAGGACTATTAATGTTCACAAGCCAGATGGAACTACTGAAACTATTACTCAAACAGTAACTTTCACAAGAACTGTGACTGTTGATGAAGTGACTGGTAAGGTAATAAGTTCAACTCCGTGGACTTCAACTAATCCAGATTATCCTGAATACACTGTGCCAAGTATTGATGGCTACACACCAAGTCAAAGCACAGTAAAAAAGGTAACTCCAAAGGATACTGATAGTAATTCAACAGTTGATGTAACTTATACTGGTAACACCCAAACTATCAAGGTAGTTGCAGTTGATAAGACTACTGGCAAGGAAGTTACTGTTGATGTGCCAACTACTTTCAATGGTAAAAGTGATGAGAATGTTGGTAGCGATGTAACTGACGGTGTTGAAAAAATCAAAAATTACTTGAAGAACCAGGGGTACACAGTTCCTGAAACTATTGAAATTCCAACTAACTTTGATCACAGTCAAAGTGCAGATTCAACTAAGGATGACCAACCACAAGTAATTAATATTACAGTTGATCATACTCATTCAAGCTCTACTGAAGACAAGACAGTTACAAGAACAATAATTGTTAAGAATCCAAATGGTACAGAAAACACCACTAAGCAAACAGTAATCTTCACAAGAACAGTAACTACTGACAATGTGACAGGAGACAAGACTTATAGTAGTTGGACTACTGATGGAACAAGTGATTGGAATGAATTCACAACACCAACTGTTGCAGGATATACCCCAAGTCAAAGCATTGTAGAAAAGGTAACCCCAAGTGCAGATGATAGTAATCAAACGATAACTATTGACTACAGTGCAGACAAGCAAGTGCTTAAGCTACGTGCATACGATGTAAACATTGGCAGTGCAGTAGAAATAGAATTACCAAGTAGTTTAACAACCGAAGTAGATGGTGCAAGTAATGGTACAGTTGATGTAGATAATGTGAACACCTTGAGTGAAGCTATTAAGAGTTACTTGGCAAGCAAGGGTTACAGTTTTGTATCATCAACAGAAGCACCAACTAAGCTTGATACAGATGATAGTGCAACTCAATATGTGGACTTGACCTTCAACCATGCGATAACACCAGCAACAGAAGACAAGACAGTCACAAGAACAATAATTGTTAAGAATCCTGATGGTACAGAAAACACCACTAAGCAAGAAGTAACTTTCACAAGAACAGTAACTACTGACAATGTGAAAGGAGACAAGACTTATGGTAGTTGGACTACTGATGGAACAAGTGATTGGAATAAATTCACAACACTAACTGTTGCAGGATACACCCCAAGTCAAAGCACAGTAGAAAAAGTGACTCCAAGTGCAGATGACAGTGATCAAACAGTAACTATTGACTACAGTGCCGACAAACAAACAATTGTAATTAATTATGTTGATAAAGATTCAAATAATAAATTATTAACTTCCGTTACTTTAACTGGATTTACTGGTGACAAAGTAGAATATAGTACAGCTGAAACAATTAAGAATTTTGAAAATGCAGGCTATGAATTAGTGAGTGATAATTTTTCAAATAATGCTTATTACCTCGCAAAAATGCAAATCTTTACTGTTGTGCTAAAGCATGATCCGATTTTAAAAGTGGAAACTAAGCAGTTTACTTATACAGTGCATTATGTTTCAACTGATGGAGTCTCAGTTCCTGAGGATAACGTGCAAGTGTCTACATGGAAACGTACAATATCTAAGGATTTAGTTACAGGCATTGAAACACCAATAACATCTTGGACTTCAAACATTAATAAGTATAAAGAAGTAATCACACCAGAAATAGCTAGACATTATGCGGATACATTAATGGTAGATAGCAAAAATGTATTACAAAAAAATATAGTCGTAACTGTAACCTACAAGCCAGAAATTGTTTTAAATAACGATGGTGAATTTTCTAAGTCTAAAATTTCAAATAAATTAGAGAAAGAAAATGAACAAAGAAAAATAAATAATTTAATGTCTAACAAGCCAATTTCAAATGCTCAAAGCCTAAACCTAAGTCAGAAATCATTAATCAATTATGATAAGAATTTACCTCAGACTGGTAATCATGAAAAGTTAGTTCAGATACTAGGTATAGGACTTGTGACAACGAGCTTATTATTCAAATTATTGGGTAATAAAAAAGAAAATTAATAATTAATTATTTAAGGAGGTGGTCGTGTCCTAGCAACAGTTCATAACAATCCTTTTAAGCTATTAGAAGTTTACTAAATGAATCACCCTCATTAAAACAACCCCCTAGATTCATTTGGGTAAGTTAGCTTAAAACCTTTATTTCTACTGTTACCTCAGTAGACCGTGCAGCAATGCTGCAAACACGAAATAATTTTTCTGAATACTCCCACAAGTAAAATAAATGAAACTCCCACTTTATTTGTTTTACAATCAGATAATTATTTCATTCTTAGAAAGTGGAAGAATTGGTCTTCCCAACCCCTATATATAAATAAACCCTATAGAAATAGCCAGAGTTACTCTGGCTATTTTCTTTTATTCAATTGTACAAAGTCCAGTATCATTTCTGAGACGATACATTGGCACTCCAGCTTTAAAAAGACGCTTGTCACCACGAATTTTAACAGAACCGAATAATTTAGAAATTCCGGTTTCACATTTAATATCGTAGCCACAAAGGCTCGTTAGTGAATTTTTAATGAACAGTGTGCCAGAATCAACGTTTATATCACAATGATCTGAGACAATTAACTTATCTGCATTTACAGTTCCAGTATCACAGGTTATTGAAACTTTTTCAGCGTGGATATTATTGAGATAAACTAGTCCGCTGTCAACTTGAATATCAATTGTATTAACTGTTAAATTGCGAAGACTGATGCCACCTACATCGCAAATGCCGTTTAAATGTTCAAGAGATGGCAGTTTTAATTCAATGATTGAAGTCACCTCGTCTTTAGATTTAAAAGATAATGAAAAATATTTCTTCTTTATGAATAATCCCTGACTGGAATGAATTTGTTTAATGGTGGTATTTTCTCCTGGCGTAATTTCAAAATCTTCAGGCTGACAATTATGAAAACTAATGCTGAAAGTGTCATCTTCAATAATTTTTACAAAAACATCATCTAAAAATAAAGTGAGTGATTTCATCGTATTCCCTCTTCTCTTAAATTAATATTTTAATTAAATAATCATAATTATAGTCCATGAATTAATAGTAAGCTAGTATTTATTTATTCAAAGTAATAAATTTGTATTTAAATTAAATTAAAAAGTAAAGTGCTTTTTTAAGCACTTTTTATCATTACTTGGTATAATAAATTTGTCCACAGTAGATATGTGGATGGAGAAAGTTTCCTGTATTTTTATCACCTCCTTTCTATATTATTTCCTTTTGTTTCATAAATGGGCTACCCGAATGGGTAGCTTTTTTAGTGCTATTATTAAAATAGGTGATGAAATAATGAAAGAAATCGAATTAAGTAAAAATATTTTCGTTGTAAAGGCGAGTGTTGTAAATTTTCCAGCTGATGCAATTGTTAATGCGGCCAACAAGACTTTATTAGGTGGAGGAGGAGTTGATGGTGCAATTCATCAAGCAGCTGGGCCTAATTTATTAGAAGCCTGTAAGAAATTAAATGGGTGTGATACTGGTGAAGCTAAAATTACACCTTCTTTTGATTTAAAAACTTGTAAATATATTATCCATACTGTAGGACCTGTTTTTAAATTGAGCCAGAATCCTCAGCAGCAATTGCAGTCATGTTATAAGAAAAGTTTAGACTTAGCCTTGGAATATAAATGTAATTCAGTGGCTTTTTCTGGAATATCTACTGGAGTATATGAATATCCAGTGAAGCAGGCTGCAAGTGTTGCAAGTGAAGCAGTAGCTGAATGGCTTAAAAGACATAATTTTGCTATTAAGGTGTTTTTATGCTGTTATAAAGAGTCAGAATTTGAAGCTTATGCTCAGTTGGTTAGAACTACTAAATAATAAAATTGAAGACGGTATAGTCCATTTGGATTTGTTTTTAAATTCGTATATACCAATATTTAAATATGATAGATATGACTATATGATATGAAAGGTAAAGTTGAATTATGAGACTGTAAAATA
>NZ_JBLTIM010000028.1:0-5034 GCF_055362665.1 Lactobacillus fornicalis | reverse complement strand
GACACCAAGAACATTCCAGCAACAGTTCACTTCCCAGATGGTTCAACTAAGGATGTAGAAATCCCAGTCCACAAGACAGAAACAGTAGAACCAAAGACCCGTGATGTAAACACTAATGGTGATGGAAGCTTACCATCAGCAGATACTACAGTAACTAACTTAGGTGACTTGCCAGAAGGAACTAAGGTAAGATGGGGTGAAGGAGCAGAAGAAACTGCTAAGAACCTCAAACCAGGTGAAAGTGCAAAGGTACCAGTAGTAATTACAATTCCAGGCGAAGGTGAAAAGACAGTTGAAGTAACTGTTACTCGTCCTAAGACAGAAACAGTAGAACCAAAGACCCGTGATGTAAACACTAATGGTGATGGAAGCTTACCATCAGCAGATACTACAGTAACTAACTTAGGTGACTTGCCAGAATGAACTAAGGTAAGATGGGGTGAAGGAGCAGAAGAAATTGCTAAGAACCTCAAACCAGGTGAAAGTGCAAAGGTACCAGTAGTAATTACAATCCCAGGCGAAGGTGAAAAGACAGTTGAAATAACAATCACTCGTCCGGCAACTGCTACAAATAATTCTCAAACTAATGCAAATAATAGCAATGAGAATAAAGCACATAATATTAGCAAAGTAACAGCTAATAAATTGCCACAAACTGGTGAAAATTCAGCTACACTCTCTGCATTAGGTGCTGCATTAGTTGGTATTGCAGGTTTAGGATTATTCTTGAAGAAGAAGAAGGAAGATTAATAAAACATTATTCCCCCCGGTTTATTAATTGATATAACGTTAAAAGTCACAATATCATTTGGATATTGTGGCTTTTTTGGTGTGATCTAATAAAAAATATAAGATTAAAAAAGAGGTTGAGTAATGCTTACGCCAGAAGAAAGAAAAAATACAAAAATTGAATTAAACGAAAATTTTCACCGGTTAAATTACAGTAAAGACGTGTTTGTCGGAATACTCGCTTGAATTTAACAGATTTAGATTCTGTCTTATCTATGGAAAATCCTAATCCTGCCTATGTTTGGAAGGTGCGCGATTATTTAGAAGATATGCTTAAGCGTGAAGGAAAAGAAGTATATCCTTGGTCAAAAATGGCTCATTATTCAGCCAATCGCTGGTTTAGTTATGATACGCCTGGGAGGTAGAGAATTAAGAGTCCTTAATGAAAGGCGCTTTTTTCTTTTTAAAAAACAAGGCTATGATTTTGAAAAAATCCACTTATAATTAGTAATAGTTTACTTTAGGAGGAAGCCATGAACACTCTATTTGCAAAAGCACCTATTAAACAGGTGTATTTTAAACTAGCCTTTCCAGTAGTCTTAGGTATGATTACTACGATGGTCTATAACTTAGTGGATACTATGTTTGTAGCTAAAACTGGTGATGCAAATTTAGTTGCCGCTGTCACTATTAGTACGCCACTTATTAATTTTTTAATTGCATTTTCTGATATTTTGGGACTTGGTGGCAGTAGCGTAATTTCTCGCTTATTCGGGGAAAAGAAATATGAAGAAGCTAGACGAGTAAGTAGTTTCTCGATTTATGCAGGAATTATTACAAGTTTTATTTTAACAGCGATATTATTTGTATTTGAAAAGCAGATTTTATGGCTTTTTGGTGCAAGAGCAAGTACTTATGCAGATGCCGCAGAGTTTTATCGGGTTCTAGCAATTGGGGCGGTATTCATTATGTGTTCACTGATACCTCAAAACTTGTTGCGCACTGAAGGACTAGCAGTTGAAGCAATGATTGGTTCGATTTCTGGAACAGTAGTTGCGATTATTCTAGATCCAGTATTTTTATTTGTTTTAAAAATGGGAGCTACTGGTGTTGCTACAGCAAATATTATTGGCTTTATTGTGACAGATAGTGTGCTGTTTTATTACATGATTAAACGAGCTAAATTTATTAATGCTAAAGTTAAGTTCATGAAAGTAAAGAGCCATTTATTTAATGAAGTGATTGCAATAGGCATTCCTAGTTCGGTAAATCAATTTGCTAATACTTTTGGCATGGCACTTCTTAATAGTACATTAGCTGCATATGGGGCTAAGGAAGTGGCCGCTATGGGAATAACTCAGAAGATATATAGTATTGTAATCTTAGCGATTGTTGGTTTTACCTTCGGTTCTCAGCCATTGATTGGGTTTAATTATGGTGCTAAAAACTGGCAGCGACTTAAAGAAGTATTGCGCTTTGATATTTTTGTGCAAGTTGTTTATGCAATAGTTTCTGCTCTAATATTAATTGTTTTTGCCCATCAGATTGTAGGCTTATTTATGAACGATTCACTAATTATTAATTCAGGTAGTTATATGTTACTAGCCACTTTAATTACTACACCTTTAGCTGGTATTATTATGGTTTATACGACTGTTTTTCAATCAATTGGTAATGCTTGGGGTGCTTTGATAATGTCACTGGCTCGGCAAGGAATCGTTTATTTGCTTGCGATGATTGTTTTACAAAGATTTTTGGGACTACATGGAATTGTATGGGCTCAAGCTGCTTCAGATGTAATTACTTTTACAATTGGATATGTGATTTTTTCCAAGAGTCTTAATTTAAAAGCAAAAATTATGAAAGAACAAAATAATAACTGAAAAGGATAAAACATGAAAAAAGGAATTTTATTAGTTAATTTAGGAACACCAAAATCGGCTAATCCTAAGGATGTACGAGAATTTTTAAAAAGATTTTTAGGTGATGAGCGAGTAATTAAAATGCCTCGTCTTCTTTGGAAGGCTATTTTGCATGGGATTATTTTAAATACACGACCTAAAAAATCTGCGGCAATGTATGAAAAGATTCAAACTGAAGCTGGTTTTCCGCTCCTTCGTTATACCGAAATGCAACGTGATAATGTTGCAAAACTTTTTCCAGATTATCTTGTTGAATATGGAATGAGTTATAGTGCTCCTAGTATTGAAACTAGTTTAGATAAGTTGTTAGACCAAGGAGTAGATGATTTAACAATCGTGCCAATGTATCCACAATACTCTGGAACAACAGTCGGTTCAGTTTTTGACAGTGTAATGAATTATTTCTTGAAAACTGATAAAGTGGTAAATTTGCACTTCATCCGCTCTTATTATGACAATGAAATTTATGCTAATTATTTTGCTCAAAAAATAAAGCAAGCATTAGCTAAAAATGCTATTGATGCAATTGTTATTTCATATCATGGTATTCCTTTGTCTTACAAGCAACAGGGCGATAACTATGATGAAGAATGCACCAAGACAACTGAAGCAATCATGGCAAAAGTTGATACGAATATTCCTGTTTATCAAACTTATCAATCTAAATTTGGACCGGGAGAATGGCTAACACCAGCAACTAGTGATACATTGAAAAAGTTACCAAGTGAAGGATACAAAAAAGTTTTGATTTTAGCGCCGGGGTTTGTTGTAGATTGTTTAGAAACAATTGAAGAATTAGAATCTGAAAATAAAGGTTACTTCCTTAACGCTGGTGGAGAAGAATTTCACTATTTAGCTCCATTTAATGGGGATGAGGATTTTGCTAAATTAGTAAAGAGCTTGATAGTTTAACTAAAAAAACACTTGCATATTGCGCAAGTGTTTTTCTTATATATTGTTAAGTTTATCAATCCATTGGCGAGGATTATCGATTTCTAATATGAGGCGATTGTAGTGTTCCTCTTTTAATTGAATCACGATGATGTCGCTACCTTTTCTAGCGTTATAAAAGTTTATTTCGTTATTTAAATGGAAGCTACCGGCATAATAGCCTAAAGCTGCAGTACCGGGAGAACGTAATCCCTTTTTATCAAAAAGAATGGTGTTATCTAATGTTGCACCAGCGATATGCTTTAGGGGGATAACTAATTTATTTTTGAGAGACCAAAGTTTATCTAAACCTTGGGGTTCGACTATTAAATTGTTATTTTCAATACTTAGCTTATTTCTCATTTTTAATACCTCTCGATTTTTGCAATAGAAAGTAACTTTTTACCTAAGAGCAACTCTAATTCCTTATTTGAAAAACTCTGACACCAATCTTGTATTAGAGCATGAATTTCTTTGTCACGTCTGCTTAACTCAAGCATTGCTACGAGCATTAAGTGAGTTGTTTTTTCACCATCCTTAGCTTGTTTCATATTATTCCGAAGAACAGTTAGAAACATACCACGTTTACTGCCGAATTCAGAATATAAACTTCCTCTTAACAAACCAGTTGCTTTTACTAAAGTATCAAGAGAAGTAGCTTCATAGCCATACTGTAAGAAAACAGATGTTATTGCTTCTATCACTTCATTTGAATTATATTTCTTTTTTCTGCCCATGTTTTTATTATAGTTATTTTTGACTGATTAGTCAAAAATAACAAATATGCAACTGTGGCGAGCGCAGCGAAGCTGTATAAGTGCTGGTGTGCAACTAGTGGGTGCGATAAAATCTATTTAGATTTTCGATGTAGGAGAATAGAAAAATGAACAACTTAAATGAACGTCTAAAAAATTTGAGAGAAGCTAATAATTTATCTCAAGAAGAAGTAGCTAGTAGACTAAAGATATCAAGACAATCTATTTCAAAATGGGAACTGGGTGATTCAATACCAGATATAGAAAAACTTACTGAATTAAGTAAAATTTATGGAGTAAGCTTGGATTATTTAGTAGGAAACTCAAAATCAGAAAGCATTAAGATTAATGAACAAATTTTACGGAAAAAGCGAAATGCTTTACAAGTGATTTTGTGGTCAGCTTGCGTTGCAATAGTTTTGTTACTAATTATGTTTTTTGAAGATGAGCGAGCAGGCATATTGTTTATTTTTGCAATTCCATTATCTGCTTGGATTAATTATTATTATCAATGCCAAAAATCTAAACAAAAAAATTAGTTTTGAGTGATTTTGAAGTTTAAAGAAGCTATTAAAATTCATTTGGCTATTAATTAATCATATTTTGATAGTTTAGAAAAATTTATTTGTTAAAAGTTGAAGTAAAATGATAGCTTATAAAAGCGCTTACTATAATTTGGAAACTGTCAAATTTTTTGT
>NZ_JBLTIM010000027.1:0-1371 GCF_055362665.1 Lactobacillus fornicalis | reverse complement strand
GAAACTGTCAAATTTTTTGTGTAAATAGATCTTTCTCGTAAATTGTTTTTTTAACGTTTTATTTATTCAAAATAGGATTCTAAGGTATCCTGGACTTGACCAAAGCCTTTGTGAATTCGGTTGAAGTAGCGGTCATTGTAGCTCATTGCTTGGATGCCAATAAAAGTATCAAGCGACTGTTCAGTCGGGAACTCCGCTTTAGGCTTAGCCTTGCGCTTAATGACGTTATTAAAGGATTCGATCATGTTGGTAGAGTAAATTGAAGCCCTGATCTGCTTAGGATAATTATAAAAAACAAGCAGGTCTGGCTCGATGTCTTTCAGGTTTCTAATGACACGATTGTAGCTCTTGTTCCATTTGGCATAAAAAGCATGCAATACATCAACAGCAGCCGCTTTATTGGCTTGCTGGTGAATCTGCTTGAATTCGTTCATGATTGCCTCGCGATCGTCCACGCGTACTTTAGCGCAGATGTTGCGCATAACATGGACCAAGCAGCGTTGGAAATGAGCTTGAGGATAGGTCTTTGCCAGTGCTGCTTTCATGCCGACAACGCCATCTGAAAGGAAAAGCTCTACTTGCTTTAAACCACGAGATTTCATGTTCTGGAGCAACGCCGTCCAGACTTCAATATTCTCACTAGGCGCAATGCAGTAGTCGATAACTTCCTTGTGACCATTAGGCTTGATGCCAATGGCAATATATACTGCTTCTCGTTCAAAAGTTTCTCGACGCAACGGTATATACGTTGTATCAAGATAAACACAAAAGAACTTATCGCTCAGCTTACGCTTGTGATAAGCCTCAACTTTAGGAATCATTTGCTTAGAGATATTAGACACTTGAGCTGGACTATAATGACTGCCATACATTTTTTCGATCAAATTAGCTATTTCTCTAGTGGTTACACCTTTAGAATAAAGCTTTATAACCATATCTTCTAAGAGATCAGTATGTTGTTTATAGTCTGGCAGAGTGTGTTGATGAAACATACCATTGCGATCTCGTGGCACTTGTACCTCAATTGATCCAAACTGGGTATCAATTTTACGGAAATACGCACCATTTCTAGAATTACCAGTATTCCAGCCATTTCTAGCATAGGGATCATATCCTAAAAAGGCAGTCAGTTCAGATTCTAACATGTCATTAACAGCTTGTTGGATTTCATGACGAAGCAAATCATTAATTTTATCTTGATTGAATAGAGCTTGAGTTATATTTTTGGTAAAATCATTCATGAAGGAGTTCTTCTTTCTGTATGTTTTTTTTGTTCAAACCAATCATACGAGAAAGGAACTCCTTTTTCTAATGTTTTAGGAAATTAAATTAAGGAATAATTCATCCTTACACAAACTATTTTACGGTCTC
>NZ_JBLTIM010000026.1:0-1493 GCF_055362665.1 Lactobacillus fornicalis | reverse complement strand
CAAACTATTTTACAGTCTCCAAAAATCGAAGTTAAAAAATCACTATCATACTTTGATAATTAATTTTTATGGAGGGTATTATAAATGACTAAACTTGCAATTGTTACTGGTGCGGGTCAAGGAATTGGAAAAGGGATTGCTGAACGTTTAGTGAAGGATGGATATGCTATTGCTGTAGCAGACATTAACAGTGAAACAGCTACAGAAGTTGCTAATAAGTTACGCAATAAAGGTTATCAGGCTAAGGCCTATTATGTTGATGTGGGAGAAAACAAGATAGTTAATGTGATATACAGCGCATATGTATTTTCGTAAGCTTTATAGTTTTTATGTTCTAACAATCATTGAGTCATTTAATATTTGTTCATTATATATATTTACTAAAACATACCGTTTTGGTATAATGTCTATATCAGGTGAAAGAATGGAATATTTTGCAGAAACTAAAAAACTCACAAAAATATTGAATAATGAACGATTATTGATAAAAATAGAGCCAAAAAAATTTTAGATCGTTTAGATGAATTTAGCGCTGCTAACAATTTATCGGAAATTCCATCTGATCCTCCGCCTCGTTGCCATCCGTTAACTGGTAATTTAAATAATAAGTTTGCTGTTGATGTAAGTGGAAATTATAGAATGATTTTTGAAGGCTATGATAAAAACGATGAACTTTCGACAAAGAAAAGTGGGATAGTTTCAATTGAGGATTATCACTAAAAGGAGTGATTGCATGTTGCATCGTGAGAATAAAATTAAAGAATATCATACTTCATCAGCCGCTAATCTTTTAAAAGAAGTTATGGATTATTACGACATTACTCAAAAAGATTTAGCTGCTAGAATTGGGGTAAGCCAGAAAAATATATCAGATATTTTAAATAGAAAAAGATTTCTAACAGAAGTGTTAGCTTTAAGAATTGAAAAAATAATGGGTATTTCAAGTAAGTTGCTATTAGCACTAGATTCGAATTATAAATTGAACTTAGCTAAAGCGAATATAAATAATCAGCAAAAAAGCTCACCTCTTTTTTTAAAAAAATATGATTGGGTTAATCATAATACGTCCAACTTGAGTTTTAACTAGAATAAGGAAGCAAGATTAAAAAGTTTTGCTTCCTTATATTTTTTACCGTTGCAGGTCAAAACTTAATGAAAAAAGAATCAAAAAATATAAAAAAGAACAAAATAGTAGATCAATTTGAGTTTGATGAATTTCAAAAATGGAAAATTGAAAAAGAAAAAGAAAGAATAAAAACAAATTGAAGACAAGCACCAAAATTGCAATGATATTTTTCTTCATTCTATTAGCTTCTGGTCATAGTATTGAAGGATATCATTTAAGAAATACAGCTATTGAAAACAACCGCGTTCAAGTTTCTCTAAAGAAAAACGAAAACGCGGTTGTTTTATTTTATAAAGATGATTGTTCAGACTGTAAAGCAATTTTTGACAGAGTTATGTCTGAAAAAGAGAGACTGTAAAATAGTTTG
>NZ_JBLTIM010000025.1:0-77846 GCF_055362665.1 Lactobacillus fornicalis | reverse complement strand
AAATTTGACAGTTTCAAAAATTTAAATTCAGCAAGCGAGAGAAATTGAGTCTTGTTCTTGCACTAATCATTTTTATAAGCTTATTCATTTCTAGTTCAATGACTTATCATGAACAAAAAATGAGTTCATCAACGATAAAAACTTACTTTGGCTTTCTCGACCCACTTTTATCTCATATTTCTATTAATTATGGTGGTCAAATTCACAGCGCAAGCAAAGATGGCCTAACTAGTTTTACACAATTTTTTGTCAGAAAATTAGCCCATTTTTCAAGTTATTTTTTATTAGGATTAGGCCTGTTTGCAGGACTTAAACGTTTCTTTTTGAATAAAGTTTATGCTTTTATTTTTATTTGGCCAATTACTATTAGTTTGGCAGTTTTCGATGAATATCACCAATATTTAACAGGTGATCGTACTCCAAGTGTACATGACGTAGTCCTTGATAGTATCGGAGCATTATGCGGGATTTTATTATTTTTGATTTATCGATTGTTCATTGAAAAATCTGCGAAAAAAGCAATAAAAAATTAATATAAATTGAATTTACTGGCCTTTAGCGGTAAGATTATAAAGGTTAACTATTAAATAAAGAAAGAAGGATTCTTATATGTCAGGACATTCAAAATGGCACAATATCCAAGGCCGCAAGAATGCACAAGACGCAAAAAGAGGTAAGATTTTCCAGAAATTATCTCGTGAAATTTATATGGCTGCAAAGAGTGGTGGTCCTGACCCTTCAGGGAATCCAGCATTGCGGTTAGTTATGGACAAAGCTCGTGCAGCTAACATGCCTAAAGATAACATTCAACGTGCAATTAAAAAAGCCGAAGGTGGCTCTGAAGAACATTACGATGAAATCACATATGAAGGTTACGCACCAGGTGGTGTTGCTGTTTTAGTTGAAGCTTTGACTGATAACAAGAACAGAACAGCTACTAGTGTTCGTACTGCATTTACTCGTAATGGTGGTAGTTTAGGAGCAACTGGTTCAGTTGCTTACATGTTTGACCGTAAAGGCTACATTGTAATTGATCGCTCAACTACTGATGCTGATGAAGACCAAATGTTGATGGATGTGATGGATGCCGGTGCAGATGACTTACAAACAAGTGATGATGCATACGAAATCTACACTGATGCCAAAGAATTTACTGGTGTACGTGATGCTTTGGAAAAGGCTGGCTACAAGTTAGCTGATGCAGAACTTACTATGATTCCACAAAACACTACTCCAGTTCCAGCTGACAAGAAAGAACAATTTGCACATTTAATCGATGCATTAGAAGACGATGATGATGTATCAAATGTCTACACTGCAGCTGATGATGAAGATTAATCATCATTAAAAAAGCTTATTGGGAAAAATCCCAATAAGCTTTTTTCTTATTCATTTTTTAAATTTTCAATTAAAACTTCACAAGCTTGCTTAATTTTGCGATAACTTGTTTCAAAATCTCCAGTAAACCATGGATCGTCAATATCTTTATGAGATCCTAACAAAGTTAAGAGCTTCTTTTCTTTACCTTCAGGATCTCCACCAGTAATGCGATTTAAATCAAGGAAGTTTTCTTCATCCATACAAAACAAGTAATCATATTTTTGATAATCCTCTCTGGTTACCTGACTTGCCTCATGATAAGTATAAGGGATGCCTTTTTCATCTAATTTACTTTTGGCGCGTCGATCCATATCATGACCAATTCCGCTAGCATTAATTTCATCTCGAGTTGTAGCCTTAGAAGCAAATTCAACATCACTCAAACCCGCTTTTTTAGCTAAATCACGTGCGATAAACTCAGCCATAGGAGATCTGCAAATATTACCATGGCAAACAAATAAAACTTTTTTCATATTATATTAGAGTCTTTCTATAGTTATGACAAACTACTTCCCAAACGATACTTGCAATAACCACAATAATTACAGCTGTTAGGAAATTAGGTGAAATTGTAACTTTCATGCCTGAATACAAAATTTCATCAAGTGTTGCAGTTGCCTTTTCACTAGCAAATAATAATCCTACTAACATCCCAACAGAAGACAAAATTGCAGTCAATCCAGCAAACCGTTTACCAAGTAGTACCAAAATAATACTAATAACAAAGCATAAAAGCAAAGCATAATACACAAGCTGATACAAATTCATCGCATTTTTTACATCTTCATTATTACGTTTTAATCCTGCATTAATTCCGGCTGCAATATACTTACTAATAAATTTTTCGCCACTAGTCTTGGCTGGTAATTTCAAATCGTTACTTGAGAATTTTCCCTTTTTTTCATAGGTACTACTCAAATTATAAACTTCAAGTGGAGTAATGCTTACTTCTGTTTTCTTTGGTAAATGATTCAGCATTTCATCTTCTAATCCACTTGAAGCAAAAAGACTAGACAAGTTACCATAACCAGAATCATCAGCAACTTCAGTAATTAATTGCTTGGCATATAAACGATTATTATTGCTCTTCATGTTGATTGAGCTTGTCAATAAAAGCAACAATGAAAAAGCAAATGCCAGCGATACAATAATCTTAGTAACTAAATAAATAATTTTTCTCATTTACATCATCTTTCCCAGGTAAAATCCAATATAAACTAATAATAATCCAAGTAGATATGAACTAACGGCATATAGTAATCCTATTTTTGTCTTACGCAAAGTTACTAATTCTTTATTTAGCGTAGAAAAAGTTGTATAACCACCTAAAATTCCTATCCCCAAAAAAGTATAAACATTCTTATCTACTCCTAAAGCAAACAGGAAACCAAGACAAAAAGCACCCGTCATATTAATAAAAAAAGTAGTCTTCGGCCATAAATGATTCGGCTTGATAGTTACAGTTAAAAAATAACGGAAAATTGCTCCTAATGCAGCTCCTAAACCAGCTAAAATCATTTATTTATTCCTCTCTTTCCCAATAAAATACCGACTTTCATGCCTAACAAAGCAAATAAAAAGCCAAATATAATTGAAATCAAGAAATAAGATACAGCTGCTACACTTTGGTTGGCATTAATAAACTTCAAACTGTCTAATTCAAAACTAGAAAAAGTTGTGAAAGCACCGATGAAGCCTGTACCTAAACCCGTATTTAACCATTCAGGTAATTTTTGACTCTCAATAACAAAATAAGTAAGACAAGAGAGTAAAAAACATCCTAATAAATTACAAATTACAGTTCCAATGGCTTGATAAATTCCCGATAAAAAATATCGACATATACCACCCAAAAAGCCAAAAGCTGCAACACTTAAATAAACTCTTAATTTATTCATAGTTTCATCTCCAGAACAATTGTAAGTTTACCGCAAAAATAACTTTTAATAAAGCAGAAAAAAGCTCTCAAAGCTTGTCTTTGAGAACTTTTCTGAGGAAGTATTAATTAAATTTTGTTCTATTTAAAAGTAATGAACTGGCGACAACTGAAATAGAACTAAAAGCCATCGCCAATCCTGCTAGTTCTGGACTTAAAACTAACCCTTGCTTAGCAAAAATACCAGCAGCAATCGGAATACCTATTACGTTATAGATAAAGGCCCAGAAAAGGTTGATTTTTATTCGATTAAAGATTTTCTTAGAAATTTGTAAGGCATTAAGCAAATTCTTTAGATTATCTTGCATTAAAACAATGTCACCACTTTCAATGGCAATATCTGTTCCACTCCCCATAGCTACACCAACATCGGCAGTCGAAAGTGCTGGTGCATCATTAATTCCATCACCAACAAAAGCAACTTTAGCTTCTTTTTGGAGTTTCTTAACTTCCTTTGCCTTTTCATTTGGCAAGACTTCGCTAATAACCTGATTTACACCCACATTTTTACCAATTTCTCTAGCAACGTTTTGGTTATCGCCAGTTAAGATAACTGTTTTCTTGCCCATTTTTTTAAGTTCAGTTATTACAAAAGCAGCATTGTCTCTTGGAATATCCTGCATCGCTACTACACCAATCGCTTTACCAGCAATTCCCACATAAGCACAAGTCTTGGCTTGACTTTCTAACTTTTTGGCAGCATCTAGTAATTTTTGACTTAAATCAGTTGCCATTTTTTCATTTCCAATAAAAATTTCCTGGCCATTAATTATCCCTGAAATTCCTTGTCCTTTATGAACTTGAAAATTGGACACTTCATAACTTGGCAACTTATATTTTCTAGCTTCATTTAAAAACGCTTTAGCAAGTGGATGCTCACTATTTTGCTCTAAGTTTTTTGCTAAAGTTAATACCCTGTTAACATCTCCTACAATATCCGTTACTACTGGCTCACCTTTCGTAATCGTTCCTGTTTTATCAAAAACAATAGTTGAGATTTGATTTATTTCTTCAAGAGCTTGCCCATTTTTTATCAAAATTCCATGCTTAGCACTTAAATTAGTACCAACCATTAAAGCAGTCGGAATTGCAAGTCCCAAAGCGCAAGGACAGGCTATAACTAAAACATTAACTGCAAAAATCAAACTTCGATCAACTGGAGCAGAAAAAATCACATACCAAACTTCAAATGTTATGATTGCAATAATTAAAACAATCGGTACAAAAAACTGTGAAAACTTGTCAGTTAATCTCTGAATAGGAGCTTTTGAAGCTTGGGCTTTCTTAACAAACTCAACGATTTGATTAAGTAAAGTATCTTGCCCTAATTTTGTAACGCGATAGTTAATAACACCATCATAATTAATTGTTGCACCAACAATGTTATCTCCTACTGTTTTTTTAACTGGCAAACTTTCACCAGTAATCATTGATTCATCAACATGGCTACTTCCTTTAACAACAACGCCATCACATGCGAACTTCATTGCTGGTTTAGCTACTAAAGTATCGCCAATTTTTATTTGTTCAACTGGTATCTTAATTTCTTGCCCATTTTTGAGTAGGATTGCTTCTTTTGCTTGTAATTTTAAGAGCCCCTTTAATGCACCACTAGCGCGTTTACGCATCCCTTCTTCAAGGCTATCACCTATTAAAACAAATAAAATAATAACCGCTGCACTTTCAAAATATACTTCATGGCCAAGAGTCATTGCATAAATACTATAAAAATAAGCAACTAAAGTCCCAATTGTTACTAATGTATTCATATTAGCTTGCCCTTTTTTAAAGGCTGCCCAAGCACTAATATAATAGTCTTTAGCTGCTAAAACTAGAATCAATGTTGTTAAGATTAAAGCTAATTCATTATAATATGGAAACATAATATGAAAAGGCATAAGAACCATTTGAAAAAGTAATGGCAACGCTAAAATTAAAGTAATTATAACTTTTTTTCTTACACTCATTTTCATTACTTAACAACTACCTTTCCATGAAACATATTCATTCCACAGCTATAGTTATATTCTCCTGCTTGATCGGTTGGCACTTTTATTGTTACTTTTTCACCTGGGGCGATTTTTTTATCAAGTGCTAATTCAGCTGATCTTACTTCAGCCAAACACGCTGTTGCGTCCTTTTGCAAAAATTCCACTTCTGCTGGAATTCCTTTTTGTAAGACCAAAGTAGATGGACTATAGCCACCTTGAATAACAATCTGGGCTTTTTGCTTATTTTGATCTGCCATAGCTAATTCTGTATCTTTAACTTTCCTAATAAAGAACCACCAAATAATAAATCCAATTATAAATACAGCAATTAGAATTGAAAAACTGCGCATACTTCACACTTCCTTTAACAATGATGCTTTTGATTATTATGTAGACAATCGCAAGGGACAGATTCTGGAGCTGATTGTTCCATTTGATTAAGTTCTGCCTGAATCTCATTTATTGCAGATTTAGATAAAGGAATTTCCTTTATCAATCGAATTAACAAACTTCCCTTATGCATATCACACATATGAGCAAACATATCCTTGGCTACTTGATACATCATCTCATTTTCAGAAACCATTGCACTGTAGATATAGGCTCGACCTTTTTTTCTAGTTTTTACTAAGCCTTTATTAACTAATCTTCTAATTAAGGTTTTTATAGTAGATTCCGTCCAAGACATTCTTTCACTTAATTGATTAATTATCTCACTGCTTTTCACTTCATCAAGTGTCCAAATAATTCTCATGACTTCCCATTCAGCATCTGAGATATTCATCTTCATTACTTTTTCGGTCATTATTTCATCTCCATCGTTTACATTTGTCAACATAATATTATAACCATGCTTACTTTTTGTCAATAAAAAAGGCCAAGTAATTAAACTTGGCTCGTTATAATCTTCTTTAAAGCATAAGCAATTCCATCATCATCATGATCCTTAGTAATCAAGTCTGCACGCTCTTTTAAGTCACTAATTGCATTTCCCATTGCAACTTTATAAAAATTATTATTTTCAAACATCGACAAATCATTACCTTGATCACCAAAAACTACTACTTCATTTTCATGAAAACCTAAGCGATGTGCTAATTGATGAATAGCCAGTCCCTTAGAAGCTACTAAATTATTAACTTCAATTGTGTCAGTCCCCAAAGACGAAATCCCACTACTTGAAGCATTCCATTTTTCAAAAAACACTTTTGGCAAATTTTGTCTAAAGTCCTTAATTTCACTTGCAGATCCACTAAATTCGGCCTTAATAAAGCGAAAATCTTGTGGAATTTGAGGCAAATCACGCACTCTGATTTTCATATTATTCAATGCAGAAGCTGCTGCCATAATAATTGAAAGGTTTCGATCCATTGTATAATAATGATTTTCGGTCATAAAATGTAAGTTAACCTTACCTAACTGTTGATAATGAAGCATCTCTTTTAAATCTTCATAAGTTAAATCATTACTTATTAACTTTTCCCCCGTTAGGCGCTGCACAACTCCACCATTAAACAAAATAGCATAATTACTATGTCCTGAAATGTTTAACTGCTTTAAATATGGCAACACACCAGGCAGTGGACGCCCTGATGCGGGAACAACTTTTATCCCCATTTTGTTAGCCATCTGCAATGCTTTCTTAGTTTTCGAACCTATACGATGATCTGATGTTAATAATGTTCCATCCAAATCAGTCGCGATCATTTTTATTAACATTCTTTTCCTCACAAAACAAACTTTTTAAGTGCTTTGGCAATCCCATTATGATTATTGTCATCAGTAACATAATCAGCTAAATCTTTAATTTCATCAATTGCATTTCCCATAGCAATCTTCTTGAAATGTGGATTTGAAAACATTGAAATATCATTACCTTCATCACCAAAAATCATCACTTCATCTTCTTCAAAACCTAGTCTATTAGCCAATTCCACTAGAGCCAAGCCCTTTGAAGCTGCTGGATTATTAAATTCAATAATATTTTCCGCACTTCTAACCACATTATATTGATCAAATACCCAATCTGGCAAGCGTTTTCTAAAGCGTGCAACTTCATCAACTGAACCCGTAAATTCACACTTTATATAACTAAAATCCTTTTTTAAGTCCTTTAAGTCGCAAACATGGATTTCATTATTTGTGGTACTTGCATTAATTCCCATCTGAACATTAATTATCCGATCAAAAGTATAAAAAGCTTCAGTTGTTTCAAAGTGCATATTGACATGAGCTAATCTCTGTAAATGTTTCATCGTTTCAACATCATGCAAATTTTGTTCATGGCTAAAAAGAACTTTTCCACTATAAGATTGAGCAACCCCACCATTAAAAACAGTTGCGAATTGTTGATCCCCTTCAAGTCCTAATTGTGCTGCATATGGCAAAATACCTGATAGTGGTCGTCCAGAAGCTAAAACAACTTTCAATCCTTGTTTTCTTGCTAAAGTAAGCATTCTTTGCGTTTCAGCAGCAATTGTATTATGTGTCGTCAAAAGAGTTCCATCTAAGTCAACGGCAAGCATTTTTATTGTCATTTTAGTCCTCCGAAAATTAAAATTATTTTTTAAACATATATTTTATTGTACAAAAAAAGACCGCTATCTGCAGTCTTTTTATCCCTTAATTAAAGAAAGTTACTCGCCCATTTCAACCTTTACAACTTCTACAATCTTATTTACATAAGCATCAGTTTGTTCTTGAGTTGGGCCTTCAGCCATTACACGAAGTAATTCTTGAGTTCCAGATGGTCTTACAAGGACACGTCCATCACCATTCATTTCATCTTCTACTTCCTTGATAACGGCCATTACTTTTTCATTTTGTTTCCATGCTTTTTTATCCTTAACAGGAACATTAATTAATCGTTGTGGGTATTCTTTGAAGTCTTTTAAAAGTTCTGTTAACTTCTTGCCAGTTTTCTTCATAACTAGCATTAAGTGAAGTCCTGTAAGCATACCATCACCAGTGTTGTGGTAATCACTAATAATCACGTGACCAGATTGTTCCCCACCTAAGTTATAACCATTAGCACGCATTTCTTCTGAAACATAACGGTCCCCAACTTGAGTACGGATATTCTTCAATCCAGCACGCTCTAATGCTTTAGTGAAGCCAAGATTACTCATCACAGTTGTTACAATAGTATTTTTCTTAAGACGGCCATGTTCTGCTAAGTACGTACCAATAACATACATAATGTGGTCACCATCTACTTCGTTACCATTTTCATCAACAGCAATACATCTATCTGCATCCCCATCAAAAGCTAAACCAAGATCTGCACCTTGCTTAACAACTTCTTCTTGTAACTTCTTAGTATGAGTAGCCCCAACATGGTCATTAATGTTTAAACCATCTGGATGAGTTGCAATAGTAGTGAAATCAATATTCAAGTCAGCAAATAGACGTGAAATCAAATGACTTGAAGCACCATTTGCACCATCAACAACTACTTTAATTCCATCTAAATCTTCAGGAATAGTTTGTTCGATAAATTGTAAATACTTTGAAGCACCTTCATGATAATCAGTTACTGTACCTAAACCTAATGCTGATGGGCGAGGTAAAGTATCTTCTGGTGCATCAATTAATTGTTCAATTTCTTCTTCTTTTGCATCAGATAATTTAAGACCATCGCTACCAAAGAACTTAATCCCATTATCTTGAACCGGATTATGTGAGGCTGAAATTTGAACACCAGCATCTGCACCTTGAGCACGAACTAAGTATGATAAACCTGGAGTTGTAATTACACCTAATTCTAAAACTTCAATCCCAACTGACAAAAGTCCTGAAATAAGGGCATATTCGAGCATTTGTCCTGAAATACGAGTATCTCTAGAAACTAAAACTTTTGCTTTTTCTCCATCTTTCTTGTGCTTAGTTAAAACATAACCACCCATACGACCTAACTTAAAAGCCATTTCAGGGGTTAAAACTTCATTAGCAATTCCACGAACGCCATCAGTACCAAAATATTTTAACATTACAATAAACTACCTTTCTTATGAACTTGATTGTGCAGAATTTGCAACTGTTACTTTCACATCCACTACTTCTTCACTTGCCTTGATTACCCCATCAGGCAACTTCAGCTTTATCTTTTTGGTCTGTGAACTAGTAACATTCTTCAAATCAACATCTGTATCAAGTTCTTTAATCTTCTTCAAAGCACTGCTCTTGCCATAAATAGTTACACTAGTGGTTTCTGCAGTCAATGAGTAAACCTTATCACTAGATTCATTCTTAGGGTTTAGCTTAATTTTAACAGTCTTTTTAGGTAATGTAATTGGGATTTTTACATTTACTGCTAAAGGATTAATAACAACATTCAGTTGCGAACCCTTCTTATCTTCTGCCACTAACATAACTTGCTGTTCAAAAGTCTTAGTTGTATTAGTTGGCAAAACAACTTTGGCAATGATCTTATTAATTTGATTTACTTCACTTTTTGCACCAGTAACACTGACTACTGAAGGATCAGCTTTAGCGGTTCCTATCTTGTATGCATCCGGTACAGCATTTTTATTATACTCTATTTGAACCGGGAGCGAACGAGATTTTCTTCTTTGAATATTAACTGTTATTTTTTGCGGATTAATTGAATAAGCTAATTGCTTATTCAAATTTGTTACTTTAACTTTAATTGTATGCTTACCAACACTCAATTTAGTTAAATCAATATAAACACGAAAATTTTGAGTATTCTGTGTCGATGTAACTAAGGCACTAGCTCCAGAAAGAGTCATCTTAACTTTTTCCGGATAGCCCGTTACATAATATCGATCTGTATTTACAGAAACTTGTAATGGGACACTGATAGTAACTTTTTTAGTTGCAGTTTGCTGGCTAGTTGTTTGCTCACCTTGAGTGAAATAACCATGCTGAGTCGTATCAATATAAATAACTAATAACGTGGCGGCAAGCAAGGCGATTATCTTATAAAACCAAGGTTTATCAAAGAATTTATTCATCGTCCTGCACCCCAATTCCATAACCTACCCAATAATTTTTGGATAACTGTCTGCCTTACTTCATCTTTGGGTACCAATTCACTAGTCAAGTATTTCATATATTCGTCTCTAGTCATATCTAACATAAATTGACTATTTTTGGTGATTGTGACGCCACCAGTTTCTTCTGAAACAACAATTGTTATCGCATCAGTGACTTCCGAAATCCCAACAGCTGCACGGTGACGGGTACCCAGTTTCTTAGGAATCATACTGTTATCTGATAATGGCAAATATGCCGCTGCAACTGCAATTCGGCCATTTCTAATAATAACTGCACCATCATGCAGTGGTGTATTAGGAATAAAAATGTTAATTAATAATGCACCTGTAACTTCAGCATCCAAGCCAATACCTGTTTCAATATAGTCATCAAGACCTGTATTACGCTGAATTGTTATCAAAGCACCTATCCGTCTTTTACTCATATATTGAATTGCTTTATCTAATTCAGCAACAAATTTTTCTGACATTTGTCGTTCAGTTTTGGCATTACCATTAAAAAACGGCATTCTTCCTAGATGTTCAAGTCCTCTACGAATTTCCGGTTGAAAAATGATAATAACTCCAATAACTGACCAAGATAGGAGTTGATCAACAATATATGCGAAGGTGTTAAGTCCTATCCAACCAGCAACTTGTCTAGCTACCCATATAATAACTAAACCTTTTGCTAACTGGACAGCCTTGGTCCCTTTAATGAGCATCAACAATAAATACAAAATATACCAAACTACTAAAATATCTAATAGGATTGATAAATTTTGCCAAGTAAAGAAATTAGTAAAATTAAAAGTCATCTAGCCCCTCCTATCATTAAATATTATTATACCCTTTTAGCGAGAATACATCTTAAATTCTAAGAATAAATCATTATATTCTTGTACTTTTTTAGGAGGTAAGTCCTTATAAACTTGTAAATGCTTAATGGTGTTTTTATCTGGATAAAATTGCTTGTCATCCCGAATAGATTTTGGCAAATACTTCATCGCTGCTTCATTAGGAGTCGCATATCCACCATATTCTGCATTTTGTGCAGCATTTTTAGCATCTAGCATAAAATTAATAAATGCATAAGCAGCTTTTTTATTTTTAGCGGTTTTAGGAATCACCATATTATCAAACCACAAGTTAGATCCTTCTTCTGGCACTACATAATGGAGATGTGAATTATTTGATAACATTTCACTTGCTTCACCAGACCAAGTAACAGCAAGAGCAGCTTCATTTTGAATCATATACATTTTAATTTCATCAGAAATTATTGCTTTAACATTTGCTCCTAAACTATCCAATTTTGTCTTAGCAAGTTTTAGTTCAACCGAGTTAGTTGTATTCATTGAATAGCCTAATGAAACTAAGGAAGATCCCATAATATCACGTGCTGAATCAACTAACAGAATGCTATTTTTCCATTTTGAATTCCATAAGTCATTCCAGTGTTGAATTTCACCAGGCTTAACATATTTATCATTATAAATAATTCCCAAAGTACCCCAGAAATATGGTACAGAATATTGATTCTTTTTATCAAAAGATTGATGCAAAAACTGCTTGTTAATATTTTTAAAATTAGACAGCTTATCAGTATTAATCTTGTCTAGTAAATGACCCTTTCTCATTTTGGTAATCATGTAATCTGATGGAATTACTAAGTCATAGCTAGTCCCACCTTGTTTTACCTTAGTATACATTGCTTCATTTGAATCAAATGTTTCATAAATCACTTTATAGCCCGTTTGCTTTTCAAATTTAGTAATCAAACTTGGGTCAATATAGTCGCCCCAATTATAAATAATTAATGTTTTCTTGGAAGAAGTAGCCGCTGATGAATCTAACTTATTAGCTGCTAAACTAAGTCCCAAACAAAGGGCCAAAATAATGGCTGCACCCCAAATTAATTTTTTCACTTAATAAGGCCCCCAATCTCTGGCTTATTACCTTTATGGCTATGACGTGTCGTTAAGAGATAATATCCACCAACCAACAATAAAACAATTAAAAACATTAGAGTTGACAACGCATTGATTTCTAAATCAATCCCTTGGCGCGCACGAGAATATATTTCAACTGATAAAGTAGTAAACCCATTTCCTGTTACAAAAAACGTAACAGCAAAATCATCCAGTGAATACGTTAAAGCCATAAATAAACCAGATAATATTCCGGGTGTAATTGCTGGTATCAAAACTTTGCTATAGACCTGCCAATTATTAGCACCAAGATCACGAGCTGCATCAATCAATGATTTATCCATTTCTTTGATACGAGGAAGCACCATTAAAACAACAATCGGAATTGAAAAGGCAATGTGACTAAGCAAAACTGATCCAAAACCTAAACTAAGTCCTAATACAGTAAAAAGCACCAAAAAACTGGCACCAATAATAACATCTGGTGACACCATTAATACATTATTTAATGATAACAATACTGTCTTTTTCTTTTTATTCTTAGTGGCATCAATCGCAATTGCTCCCATTGTACCAATAACTGTGGCAATTAAACTAGAAAGCAAGGCTAACATTATCGTATCTAAAAAGATTGCTAAAAGTCTGCCATCAGCAAATAAGTCTGCGTAATGAGATAACGTAAAGCCACGAAAGACATCCATATTTTTTCCACTTGAAAAAGAAAAAACAATTAAGTAAAAAATTGGCAAATAAAGAATCAATAAAACAAATGCCAAATATAGTCTACCCCAAACTTTTTTCATAGCTTTACCTCCTTTTTGCGCTTATTCTTCTCACCAGTCATAACCATTACTGCTACCATCATCACAATTAAAATCACACCAATTGTTGACCCCATGCTCCAATTCATTGTTGTTGTAAAATATTCCTCAATTGCTGTTCCTAAAGTAATCACGCGATTACCACCAATCAATCTAGTCAACATGAATAGAGATAATGATGGAATAAAAATAGCTTGAACGCCACTTTCTACACCAGGAAGAGACAATGGCCAGATTATATAGCGAAAAGTTTGCCACTTACTTGCACCTAAATCATTAGCAGCATTTATTAAAGCAGGATCAATTTCTTTAATTGCAGTATAAATCGGCAAAATCATAAAAGGAATTTCAATGTAAGTTGCTACGAAAATAAAGGCAAAATTTGTAAATAAAATATTTACAGGACCTATTCCAAATAAATGTAAAAAATTATTTACAAGTCCATCTTTTCCAAAAATCCCAATAAATGCATAGGCTTTTAAAAGCAAATTAATCCAAGTTGGTAAAATTATCAAAAGTAACCAAAATTGCTGATTCTTTAGTTTCGTTAAAATATAGGCTACTGGATATGATACTAACAAAGTAAATAAAGTAATAAGTAATGCATACCAAAATGAATTAAGTGTCATTCTTAAAAATGTAGCATTAGTAAAAAAATTACTAAAATTCTCCAAACTAATTGAGCCATTACCTGTTAAAGAAGTCCAAAAAATCATTAACAAAGGTAAAACCACAAATAAGCCAATCCAAAGACTGTAAGGTAATAAAAAGAACCAACGTTTATTCTTCATTATCATCCTCACCTTCGTATTTTTCTAACCGTGCATCAAATTCTTCTTCACTTTCACCAAACCGCATAACATGAATATCTTCTGGATCAAAGAAAATACCTACTTCTTTTCCTACTTCGGTCGGATTTGTAGAGTGAATTAACCACTCATTTTCATCAGCGTCATGAGCCTTAATTTCAAAATGGTCACCTAAAAAGAGCTGACTCTCAACTGTAACTATTAATTTACCTTTATCAGGTTCCACAATGTCCAAATCTTCTGGTCTCAGCACCACTTCAACTTTTTCTCGTGGATTAATCCCCGCATCGGCACATTCAAAATGCTTATTAACAAATTCCACTTCATAGTCTTGAACCATTCGACCAGGGACAATATTAGAATCTCCAATAAAGCGAGCTACAAAATCATTAACTGGTTCATCATAAATATCCACTGGTGTCCCAGATTGCTGAATTTGTCCTTCATTTAAAACAAAGATTTCATCACTCATTGCCAAAGCTTCTTCTTGATCGTGAGTTACAAATATAAATGTAATACCTAATTTCTTTTGAATAGCCCGTAATTCAAACTGCATTTCTTTACGTAAACGCTTGTCTAGTGCAGATAAGGACTCATCTAGTAAAAGTACCTTTGGTTTATTAATAATTGCCCGGGCAATAGCAACCCGTTGTTGCTGTCCACCTGATAATTCAGATATTTCACGATTAGCATACCCATCTAGGCGAACAGTATGTAAAGCCTCTTTAACAGCTTGTTTAATTTCAGATTCTGGTCTTTTTTTCAGCTTTAAAGCAAAAGCAACATTTTCGTAGACATCTAAATGTGGAAACAAGGCATAATTTTGAAAGACGGTATTTAAATGTCTTTTAGAAGCATCTAAATTAGTAATATCTTGACCATCAAACAAAATTTGGCCACTAGTTGCTTCTGTAAAACCGGCAATAATTCGTAAAATAGTTGTTTTTCCACTACCACTTGGACCAAGCAAAGAATAAAATTTACCCGATTCAATCTCTAAGTTAATATCTTTTAAAGCTACAAAGCCATCATCATAACGCTTAGTTACATTCTTTAATTCAATGATGTTCACTTACTCTCCCCCTCAATATCACGACCAATTATTCTAACTTCAGTATGTAAATCAATTCCGCGTTGCTCTTTAATTGTTTTTTGAATGTAATGAATTAGATTTAAATAATCTGTAGCTGTTGCCCCACCTTTATTAACAATAAATCCTGCATGCTTAGTTGATACTTGTGCTCCACCAATTTGCTTTCCTTGCAAGCCAGCCTTAATCAACATTGGGCCGACAAAATGACCTGTTGGACGCTTAAAGACACTCCCGCAAGATGGATATTCAAGTGGTTGTTTGTAGGCACGCAAAGCATTAAGATAATTCATTTCATCTAGGATTTTAAGCTTATCGCCAGCTTTCAACTTAAAACGGGCACTAACTACAATATCTCCAGTATTTTGAACCAATGAATGACGATAACTAAATTGCATCTCATCATGGCTATAATGCTTAATTTCACCAGTTCTAGTTAAAACTGTAACTTCAGAAATAGCTTGTTCACTCTCGCCACCATATGCCCCAGCATTCATGAAGACGGCACCACCAACACTGCCAGGAATCCCTGCAGCGAACTCTAAACCTGACAGACCGTGATTAGCAGCAAAAAAAGCTGTTTTAATGATTGTTGCACCAGCTTGGGCCTCAACTATATCTCCATCAAGCTTAATTTCATTCATGTCTGTTAAAATAATTACTAAACCAGCAATCCCTTTATCAGATATGATTAAATTTGATGCATTACCAATAACAGTAATATCTAAGCCATCTTCATTTGCTGCAGCAACTAACATCTGCAGCTGCTCCAGATTCTTTGGAAGAACCAGATATTCTGCCTCTCCACCGGTTTTAGTAAAAGTATATCGACTCAAAGGTATCTGCTTTGAAATATTATAATTCTGCTTAATTAAAGAATCTATTTTCATTTAGGAGCCTCCAATTTTTTCATCCTTTTTATTTTACCGCAAAGCGCGTTATTACGCAGTAGTATGCTATACTGAAATTGTTTACATTTAAGGAGAATTTTAAGATGAATTTTATTGCCATGGATTTTGAAACCGCCAACCGCCATCCCGAAAGTGCCTGTTCTCTTGCACTAGTAATGGTCAGAAATAACAAGATTATAGATCGTTTTTATACGGTAATTAATCCGCAAATGCCATTTGATGGACGCAATATCCAAGTTCATCAAATCACTCCGGATGATGTTAAAGATGCACCAACGATGGCTGAAGTTTGGCCAAAAATCAAAGCCTTATACCAACCAGGGATGCTTGTTGCGGCACATAACGCCAGATTTGATGCTAATGTTTTAAAAATGTCATTAGCCAGATATGATATCGATGAACCCCATTATCTAGTGATTGACACCTTAAAAACTAGTCGCTTATTTGAACCTGATTTACCAAATCACAAACTTAATACTGTTGCTGAAGCATTGGACGTTGAACTCTGGCATCACCATAATGCTTTAAGTGACAGTGAAGCTTGTGCCGGAATTTTGATTAAACAAAATGAAAAAATGGGTGATGAAGCAATCAAGAATTTAATTGAGCAAAGGTAAGATAAAAAGACGTAACTGAACGATGTGTTCAATTACGTCTTTTTCTTACTCTTCAAACTTAGCTAATGTATCTTCTAGCCAATCTTTAGCTTGCTTTCCTTGTGCATTAACTTCAACTACTCGCTTAGTTGAATCCCAAGAATCATCAACTCGTTTTAAAGTTAACTGCAAATAATCGTCTGGCAAGTCATTCATAATAATTTCCGGCCATTCAATTACTACAATTCCTTGCTCATTTAAATAGCCATTTAAATCAATACTTGCCAAATCGTCATTTTCAAGACGATACATATCCATATGAAAAAGTGGTAAACGTCCCTCACGATACTCTCTTACAATCGTAAAAGTCGGACTTTTAGCTGGACGTCTAATTCCTAAGCTTCGAGCTAAACCTTGTGTCATTGTGGTTTTACCAGCACCTAAATCACCATTTAACAAAAGTAAGCTACCAGGTTTTGCTACTTTTCCAAGACTAGCCCCTAATTTTTGCATTTCTTGAGCTGAATTAATTTCTAATTTCATTATTCTACATCCAAACTTTGTGCTGCTGTTAAAATTGCTGCTTCATAGACATCTTGACTACTACATCCCCGTGATAGGTCATTAACCGGTTTTGCTAAACCTGCCAAAATTGGTCCAATCGCTGTAAAATCACCTAATCTTTGTGCAATCTTATAGCCGATATTTCCAGATTGTAATTCTGGGAAAATAAAGACATTAGCATGACCAGCAACATTTGAATCTGGTGCTTTCTTAGCCCCAACACTTGGTACAAAAGCTGCATCAAATTGCATTTCTCCATCTGCACTAATTTCAGGATACTTTTCTTTAAAACTAGCAGTTGCATCTTGCACTTTACTTACCATTTCTCCCTTAGCTGATCCCATCGTTGAAAAACTTAAAAATGCAAGTTTTGGTTCTAATCCAACCATTTTAGCTGTTTGGGCCGCTTGATATGCAATTTCTACTAAAGTATCTGCATCTGGGTCAATATTCATAGCACAATCACTAAAAATATATCTTTGCTGGCCTTTTTCCATGATAAATTGGCCACTTACTCGTTTCATACCTGCTTGAGTTTTAATAATTTTTAGTGCTGGTCGTACAGTATCTGCAGTTGAATGAGCTGCTCCAGATACACAACCATCTGCCAAGCCATTATACACAAGCATATTTGCAAAATAATTTGGGTCTGAAATTTGCTTTTTTGCTTGTTCTTCACTTTCTTTTCCCTTACGCAGTTCATAGTATTGCTTAGCAAAATCATCTTTTCTAATGTCATTTTTGGGATTAATAATTTTCAATCCTGTTAAATCAAGCTCATGTGTTTTAGCAGTTTGCTTTATTTGAGTTTCATCACCCAACACGAGTGGTTGGATAATCCCTTCATTCTTTAATTTAACAGCTGCTTTCAATACACGCTCATCTTCTCCTTCAGGAAAAACAATTACTTTTTCCTGTCCAACAATTTTTTCTTTTAATTCATCAAAAATACTCATGACAAGCTCCTTTATTTTTCTATTTCAACTTCTTGTGGTAATTGCCAATCTATTGCCCGTTTCCCCCATTTCGTTAAAGCGGTATTACATCTTGAAAATGGTCGAGAACCAAAAAATCCATATCTAGCTGAAAAGGGACTTGGATGGGCTGACTTAATGATGACATTTTTGCTTTCATCTATTAAAGGAATCTTGTTCTGAGCAAATTTTCCCCATAATATGAAAACTACTTCTCCACGTTCACTTAAAGCTTTAATTGCTTGATCAGTAACTTCTTCCCAGCCTTTTCCTTGATGACCATTGGCATGTCCATAGGGCACGGTTAATACCGCATTAAGAAGTAACACACCCTGGTCTGCCCATTTTTTCAAGTAACCATGCTTTACAGGAATACAACCAACATCATCATATAATTCTTGATAAATATTTTTTAAAGATGGTGGTAACGCAATCCCAGGATTTACTGAAAAACTCATCCCTGTTGCTTGGCCTGGGTTGTGATAGGGATCTTGTCCTAAAATAACCACCTTTGTATCTTTAAAACTAGTTAATTTAAAAGCGGTAAAAATATGATACATATCCGGATAAATTTGTTTACTTGCATATTCTTCTTTTAAGAAGTTATGCAATTTTTGGTAAGATTCACTTGAAAAGACCGGTCCTAAAACCTGATCCCAATCATTTCCAATAAGTTCTTTCATCGCAAAATCAACTCTTTCTTTCCTTTATATGTTATCATGAAACTAATTAGGGAGTCTGTAATTTTAAAAATTTTTCAAGAGCAGGTTCAAAAATGAAATTAATTTTACTTTTTAATCAACAAAAAAATTATGGCCAAATTCCTGTTGTCGACCCAGCTGGTCAAACACAATTTTTTATCCAGGGAAAACTACATAATTCTAATCACACGCTTTTTTTAACTGATATTAACCATAATGAAATCGGGCGTCTATACCAAGATGGACGGAGTATTTTAACCAGTTATACTATTGATATTATTGATTATGATTTAGCTCAAGTTAAACAAGTAACTAACGTTGAATTTCCAATGTTCCTAACTAAAAAGAATTATTTAATAACTGGGAGTACTAAAAAAGGCTCCTATGAATTTAGGAGCACTTTTAAGAAAATTGCTAGTTGCGAAAGCATGATTATCGATTCTGGATTAGCATTAGTTTGCGATATTAAAAAATATCAAGATATACCTTATATTTTATTAGTAGCTGGCTTATTCAGCCAATGGTCCGCTACTCCACTTGAACTACCTAAATTTAAGTTCAATAATCAGCTTTCAACAGATTGTAATTAAGACTTAAACGCGATACTTGCGCCGTAATTCACGCTCTTGATCGCGCTTCTTTATTGTTTCCCGCTTATCGTATTGCTTTTTACCTTGTCCAACACCAAGCAAGATTTTAGCAAAACCCTTTTTCAAATAAACCTTCAAGGGAATAATAGTCATCCCTTGTTGAGCCTGAATTTCTGCTAATTTGCGAATTTCTTTTTTATGTAAAAGTAATTGCCGACGTCGCAATGGATCATGGTTATAAATGTTTCCCTGTTTATATTCACTAATATGAACATTTTCCAGATAAGCATTACCATTATAAATTTGTACATAACCATCCCTTAATTGGATTCTTCTTGCTCGTACAGATTTTATTTCAGTTCCAGTTAATGCAATACCAGCTTCAATTGTTTCTTTGATGAAATAATCATGGCTGGCTTTTTTATTTTGCGCTAAAACATTATTTGTTTCATTTTTCATATGACGACGCTCCTATTTATAACGTCTTCTACCTCTATTATCTCTTGAATTGCGAGATTTGTGGCCACTACGGTTTCCATCTCGATTGCGACTTCCTCGACCAAACCGATCATCTCTACGTCTAGGGCGACGAATACCACGATCATTATGCTCTTTCTTCGGAGCATTTGGATCATAGATTTCAAAGTCTAATTGATGCTGTTCTACATTTGCATTAATTAAAGTTACTTTAAGTGGCATTCCAATCTTAAATTGGCGATGGGTTCCTCGACCTGTTAAAGTTAAAGTCTTTTCATCAAAATTATAGAAATCATCAGTCAAGTTAGAAATATGAATTAACCCCTCAACTGTATTTGGCAGTTGAATGAACATTCCAAAACTAGTTACTGATGAAATTACTGCATCAAAATGCTCACCAACATGATCAGACATAAATTCGGTCATCTTTAAATCATTTACTTCTCGCTCAGTATCAATAGACTTTCTTTCCTGAGTTGAAGTTTGCTCTGCAACATCTGGTAAAATCGGTCCAAAATGTTTTTGAGTATCTTCTGACAAGTTGGAGTCTGTATATTCATGAATCATCCGGTGAACCATCAAATCAGAATATCTTCTAATTGGTGATGTAAAGTGGGTATAAAATTCAGCTGCAATCCCAAAGTGTCCCAATGGTTCATCAGAATAATGCGCTTGTTTAAGAGAACGAAGCATAACCATTTGCACAACTGCTTCTTCAGGAGTTCCCAAAGTTTTGGTTACTACTTTTTGCAAGTCAATTGGCTTAACATCATTTGGATCAGCCTTAATATTTAAGCCTAACGCAGAAACAAATTCAAAGAAGCTTTGAATTCTCTCTGCATCAGGAGTTTCATGCACTCGATAAAGAAAAGGAACATGTTTTTTAAAGAATGCTTCTGCAACTGTTTCATTAGCCAATAACATAAATGATTCAATCATTTTTTCAGCTGTTCCACGATTATGAAGCACAATATCTACTGGTTTACCTTTTTCATCAACGATAATCTTTGCTTCTGGTTCTTCAAAATCAATTGCCCCACGGTCATGACGCTGATTATACAAAGCTTCGTGTAAACTAGCCATTTTCTTCAGCATTGGCTGCAATTTTGCATACTTTTCTTCTAATTCATTTGCTGGCTTAGTTAAAGCTTCATTTACTTTATTATAAGTTAAGCGTCCATGTGAGCGCATAACTGAAGGATGGATATCATACGCCACTCTCTTACCTTCTGGAGTGATTTCCATATCACAAGATAATACCAGGCGATCTACACCTTCATTAATTGAACAAATACCATTTGAGAGTCTAAATGGCAACATCGGAATAACACGATCTACCAAGTATGTGGAATTTCCTCTTTGATATGCTTCTTTATCCAATGGTGAATTTTCTTTCACATAATGTGCTACATCGGCAATATGAACGCCCAAATGGTAATTACCATTAGGTAACTTCCACAAAACGACTGCATCATCAAAGTCCTTTGAATCATCACCGTCAATTGTAACTGCAGGTTGATCTCTAATATCAACTCGATTAGCCAACTCACCTTGTTCAATATGGTCAGGTATTTCATTTGCCTGCTTCATTGCATCTTCAGGCCATTCAGTTCTAATATCATGTGCTGCAACAATTGACATGATATCAACACCTGGATCATTTTTATTACCAATAGTTTCTAAAATAGCCCCCTGCATATTTTCAGGCATATCCTCAGTTGGATATTGACTAATAGAAACCTTCACCATATCACCCATTTGTGGCGTAATTCCATCAACTGGTGTATAAATTTTATAATTCTTAAATTTCTTATTACTTGAAATTACATATCCGCAAAATCCACTAAGTTTTACCTGAACATCTGTCAAAGGATAGAATTCCCCAACAAGAGTTTCTACCCCTCGTTCTAAAATTTCAATTACTTTACCCTCAGGTCCTTTACCATTCCATGGATTACCATTTGCGATAATTTTTACTCTAACGTAATCACTATCTAAAGCAAGCAATGTATTGTCAGGTCCAACAAAAATGTCATCAGCATTTTCTTCATCATCAATTCTGACGAAGCCGAACCCTTTTTCATTCGCTCTAAAAATACCAGTAATCTCAGTATCAACACTTGCTAATTGATATTCCCCATTACCATCTGTCACAATTTGTTTTTCTTGTTCAAGAAAAGTCAATGCCTTTACTAATTCAGCAAATTTGATATGATCGCGACTAGACATTCTCTCCAATTGATTTACTCTAAATTTTCTTTGTGGATTATGCCGAAAAATTTCCAATATTGTGGCTAAAACTCTCTCATCTTGAGCCATTAATCTACCTCTATTCAATTATAAAAAACGCCTCCCAAAATAAGATCGGGAGGCTAAAAATTACTTAGTTGATAAATATGCAAGGACAAAAGCTAATAAGAAGAAAAGGACTAATAATACTGAAGTTACCTTTTCCATAAATGCTTCAAAACCACGCTTTTTAGATTGACCACTAAATACTGCCCCACCTGACAAGGCATTTAGGGCATCTTGTTGTTTTTGTGGTTGCATCATCGTTGCAATAACAATCAAAATAGATACGATGATGAGAAGCGTCATAATTATATTGTACAATATGCTGCCTCCATTAATAAAAAATAATAATCACTGTTACAAGTGTACCATAGTCGCGAAAAGATTGCGATATTATGAGTGAAAAAAGGTAAAGAAAAAAGGCCTGCATTAAGCAGACCTTTTTCCTTCTAATCAACAATCAAATTAGAATTGCTTGTGTAAGTTGTAGAATGAGTGAATACCCTTGAATTCAGCAGCTGAATCAAGTTCTTCTTCAATTCTCATTAATTGGTTGTACTTAGCGATACGGTCAGTTCTTGACATAGAACCAGTCTTGATTTGACCAGCGTTAGTGGCAACAACCAAGTCAGCAATAGTAGTGTCTTCAGTTTCACCTGAACGGTGAGAAACAATAGCAGTGTAGCCAGCTTCCTTAGCCATTTCAATAGCTTCGAAAGTTTCAGTCAAAGTACCGATTTGGTTAACCTTGATTAAGATTGCGTTAGCTACGCCCATTTGGATACCCTTCTTGAGGTAGCTAGTGTTAGTTACGAATAAGTCGTCACCAACGATTTGAACCTTCTTGCTCAAACGGTCAGTAAAGCCTTTCCAGTCGTCCCATTCGTTTTCGTCCAATGGGTCTTCGATTGAGATGATTGGGTACTTTTCAACTAAGCTTTCAAGTAATGAAGTCCATTCTTCAGCAGTGTATTCACGACCATCAGCAACAGTTACGTACTTGTGGGTTTCCTTGTTGTAGAATTCTGAAGCAGCACAGTCCATTGCGATAGCAATGTCGTCACCTGGCTTGTAACCAGCACGTTGGATAGCTTCAACTAAAACTTCAAATGGTTCTTCGTTGTTAGCAAGGTTAGGTGCGAAACCACCTTCATCACCAACAGCAGTAGAGTCACCGCGTTCCTTAAGTAAAGCCTTTAATGCGTGGAAAGTTTCTGCACCCATTCTTACAGCTTCGTGCATTGACTTAGCACCTACAGGCATAATCATGAATTCTTGGATATCAACGTTGTTGTCAGCGTGCTTACCACCGTTAATAACGTTCATCATAGGGGTTGGTAATACGTGAGCGTTAGGGCCACCAAGGTATTCGTAAAGTGGCATACCTAATTCATCAGCAGCTGCACGAGCAGCACCTAAAGAAACACCTAAAATAGCGTTAGCACCAAGACGACCCTTGTTTGGAGTACCGTCAAGGTCAATCATAGTTTGGTCAATTAAACGTTGGTCAGTAACGTCTAAACCAATAACTGCCTTTGCGATTTCAGTGTTAACGTTCTTAACAGCAGTTAAAACACCAGTACCGTTAAAACGTGACTTATCACCATCACGTAATTCAACAGCTTCGTGTTCACCAGTTGAAGCACCTGATGGAACGATTGCACGGCCGAAGCCACCTAATTCAGTGTAAACTTCAACTTCAACAGTAGGGTTACCACGTGAGTCAAGGACTTCGCGTGCGTGGATATCAGTAATTACAGACATTGGAAATCTCCTTTATGTATTTTTGTAAATATTACTTTACTTATTTATTATACCAAATTTTAGTCTTGGTAATTAACTAAACTTAAGAATGATTCAACTTCAAGTGAAGCACCACCAACTAAACCACCATCAATGTTAGGCTTAGCCATTAATTCCTTAACGTTAGCAGGCTTTACAGAACCACCGTATTGAATTCTTACATTTTCAGCAGTTTCTTCATTGTAAAGCTTAGCGATGCTTTCACGAATAGTCTTACACATTTCTTCAGCTTGATCACTTGTAGCAGTCTTACCAGTGCCGATAGCCCAGATTGGTTCATAAGCAATAACAAGTGATGAAACTTGTTCACTAGTTAAACCATCAAGAGCCTTCTTGATTTGATCAACTACAAATTCTTCTTCCTTACCTGCTTCACGAGTTTCAAGAGATTCACCACAGCAGATAATTGGTAATAAACCATTTCTAAAGATTGCTTTAGCTTTCTTGTTAATGTCTTCGTCAGTTTCATGGAAGTAGTCTCTACGTTCACTGTGACCAATGATGCAGTACTTAACGCCCATTTCTTTCAAAACTTTAGGTGAAGTTTCACCAGTGAAGGCACCTTCATCTTCAAAGTAGCAGTTTTCAGCAGCAACAGATAAGTTTGAGCCTTCGCTAGCTTTAATAAGAGCGTCAAGGTCAACTGCGGGTGCAGCGATAACTGATTCAACTTTGTTTGATTCAGGAAGCTTATCTTTAACACTTTTAACAAATTCTGCAGTTTGTGCAGGATTCATATGTAACTTCCAGTTACCAGCAATAATTGGAGTACGCATTAATAATGCCCTTTCTATTTATCAGAAATACATTCAATACCAGGTAATTCCTTACCTTCAAGGTATTCAAGTGATGCACCACCACCGGTAGAAATGTGGGTAATCTTAGGTGCAATACCTAATTGCTTAGCTGCAGCAGTTGAGTCCCCACCACCAATGATAGTTGTTGCATCTGGTAAGTCAGCCATTGCACGACCAACTTCTAAAGTACCTTCGGCAAAGTTTGGCATTTCGAAACAACCCATAGGTCCGTTCCAAACAACAGTCTTTGCACCTTGTAAAGTCTTTCTGAATAATTCAACAGTCTTAGGACCGATGTCAAGACCCATTTCATTGTCAGGAATGTCATCACCAACAACTTCACGACTTGCGTCATTAGAGAATTCAGTAGCTGCAACGTTATCAACTGGTAAAACAATCTTACCGTTGGCTTTTTCTAATAATTCCTTAGCAAGTTCTACCTTGTCAGCTTCAAATAATGACTTACCAATCTTGTGACCTTGAGCTGCCAAGAATGTGTATGCCATACCACCACCGATTAAGATGTGGTCTGATTTAGGAATTAAGTTAGTAATAACACTAATCTTATCTGAAACCTTTGCACCACCAAGAATAGTTACAAATGGGTGTACAGGGTTAGCAATTGCATTACCCAAGAACTTGATTTCCTTTTCCATCAAGAAGCCTGCTGCAACCTTCTTGCCTTCTGCTTTCATTGCAGTAGCAATACCAACGTTTGATGCATGACTTCTGTGAGCAGTACCAAATGCATCATTTACGTAAAGGTCACCTAAACTTGCCCAGTATTCGCCAAGCTTAGGATCATTCTTTGATTCACGCTTACCAAAATCATTGTCAATGTCTTGGAATCTAGTGTTTTCCATTACCAAAACATCGCCATCGTTCATTTTAGCAATTGCGTCTTCTACTTCTTTACCTTCGTTTGATGGTACGAATTCTACATCTTTTTCAAGCAATTCGCCTAAACGCTTTGCAACAGGTGCAAGTGACAATTCTTTCTTGTCAGCGTCTGACTTAATACGACCTAAGTGGCTAAGCAAAATTGCCTTACCACCATTATCAATGATGTATTTAATAGTTGGCAATGCAGCAACAATTCTGTTATCATCACCAATTACGCCATCTTTAATTGGGACATTAAAGTCAACACGAACTAAAACTTTCTTACCTTTAACATCAAGGTCAGAAATAATTAATTTAGCCATTAAAAATTACCTCCAATGGTTAATAATCGAAAAAAGACGAAGGGGAGTAATCCCCTCCGCCTTCTCAAACAACAAAATAATCAGTTACTAAATATTAGCTGTTGATTAAAGAGTTGCAAACTTCAATAAAGTACGAACCATTTGGCAAGTGAATGAGTATTCGTTGTCGTACCAAGCAACAGTCTTAACTAATTGCTTGTCGCCAGCAGTAGTTACTTCAGTTTGAGTTGGGTCAAAGATTGAACCAGCAGTCATACCAAGAATGTCGCTTGAAACGATTTGGTCATCGTTGTATGCGAATGAAGCACTTTCGTATTTCTTCATTGCTGCGTTAACTTCGTCTGCAGTAACCTTCTTGCTCAATACTGATACTAATTCAGTTTCTGAACCGTCAACAACTGGAACACGTTGTGCGTGACCTTGTAACTTACCGTTCAATTCAGGAATTACAAGACCGATAGCCTTTGCAGCACCAGTTGAGTGAGGAATGATGTTAGCTGATGAAGTACGAGCAGCACGGAAGTTACCGCCACGAACTGGACCATCTAATACCATTTGAGTTGAAGTGAATGCGTGGATAGTAGTCATAGTACCAACTTCAATACCGAATTCCTTGTTCAATGCTGAAGCCATTGGTGCTAATGAGTTAGTAGTACATGAACCAGCTGAAACAATCTTGTCATCAGCAGTTAAAGTATCATCGTTTACGCTGTAAACGATAGTCTTAAGGTCGTTACCTGCAGGAGCAGAAATTAAGACTCTCTTTGCACCAGCATCAAGGTGAGCTTGTGACTTAGCCTTGCTAGTGTAGAAACCAGTACATTCAAGAACGAAGTCAACACCGTCGTTCTTAACCCATGGAAGGTTTTGTGCTTGTGGTTCAGCGTATACACGGTACTTCTTACCATCAACTACGATTGAGTCTTCAGTTGCTGAAACTTCGTGGTTGAAAGTACCATGAGTTGAGTCATATTTAAGAAGGTGAGCCAAAAGAGCTGGAGTTGTTAAGTCGTTAATTGCAACAACTTCAATATCTGATGACTTTTCGCCTAAATCCATAATACGACGGAAAGCTAAACGACCAATACGACCGAAACCGTTAATACCAATTTTAACTGTCATGTCCAAAAGTCCTCCTTAGGAACTAGTAATAACATTATTTTTATTTTAAAGAGAGCCTTATTGCCCCTTTAAAATCAAATCTGAGGCACCTTCGTCTGTAATTAGCCATGTTTGACTCGGTGCATTGTGCATATAAGAGCTAATTGCCTTAGCCTTGGAATGACCACCGGCAAATGCAAATATATGAGGTATTTTGCTAAGATCTTCAAATTGCAGGCCAATTCGAGGGATCCGCTCAATCATCTTACCATTCTCATCGAAAAAACACCCAAAACATTCGGAGACGGCGCCAGTTGCTCGAATTCTTGATAAAGCAACTGAATCATAACCACGGCGCTTAGCCATATCCTCAGCTAAGCCTATTCCGTGAATTGCAACATCGCATTGTGATATATCTTGCAATACATCACTAATTGCGGGATCACGAATCAAAGAGCGATAAGCATCTTTAGATACATTTTCAGGCAAGTATAATGTTTTATATTTGCCCCCTGTAGCCTTCGCCATTTCTTGAACAATCGTACTACTTTGCGTTTCAACACTTTCACCTAACGCACCACGACCTGGAACAAATTCTAAATCGCGATTTTTACTAAGTGAACTTGATAAGACTTTCGAAGCTTTAGCTAAAGTAGCACCACCTAAAACGGTAATAATACTACTTCCTAATGGTAATAATAAATCGAGAGCTGAATTAAGCTTCTCTCCCATTAAGATTGATACCCGCTCCTGTAAATCGGCATCACCTGGAACAATAATTGCTCTAGCAATCTTCAATTTCTTTGCCAGCTTAATTTCAGCTTGGCTCGCATTGAATAACCGATTTATAAGGCTAGTTGCATCTTTCAGCGTTTCCTCACCTTTTTCAGTGAGATACATCCCAAAAGGTTTAATTTCAATTAAACCTAATTTCTTTAAGTATTCTGTTTCTGTTCTTACCGTTCGCTCGCTCATACCGAGCTGTTGAGCTACAGCACGACGTCCAACAGGATACCTTAAAGATATTTGTTCAAGGACTTGATAACGCTGTCGAGAAATTTTTAAGACATCTGGAACCAGGTTTTGTAGCAAGGTAAAATCCGTGTCCATAGCCTGCCTCCTTCTTATGGGACATTATCTGACCATGTTGTTGTCATTTTTTGACCCAATACGCTTAAAAATATAAGAGAAACGTGACTTTTGTTCAATTCCAACATTTCCCTTTCGACGATTTAAGTATAACAATGACCCAAATTAATTTCAAGTATTTTAGAAAAAATAAATATTTCCGCTTACAAAACTTTTATTTCCTATTTTTTATTTTTTTGCTATACTAGTTGTTGATGTGATTTGGGCCCTTAGTGTAATGGATCGCACGTAAGATTCCGGTTCTTAAAATCCGGGTTCGACTCCCGGGGGGCCCATAAGTTAAGTCAGTAAGCTAGTATGCTTACTGACTTTTTTATTTTCTGATATATTTTTTATCCTTAGCATTATTTTTTATTTGTTGGTACCGTTCAACTTCCATATGTAAATCGTATTTTTCCCTAAGTTTGGCTAACTCTTTCATAAAATGACTTTGATGATGAGCATCAATAGCAGTTTGATCTTCCCAACTATCAATTAATAATATTTTTTCTGGATCATCTAAAGATTGAAAATAATCATATCTAATATTTCCAACTTCCTTTCTTATTCCGTCAACTATTCCTAAATTTTTCATTTCTTGAACAAATTTTAAAGCTGAGCCGTTTTTACCAATATAATAAAGATTCACTGTAATCGCCATCTACAAGTCCTCCAAAAAAAGCAATTTGATAGTTACCCAAAAAGCATACGCTTTCAAGCTTTCTAAATCAACAAAAAAGACTAGCCAAGGCTAGTCTTTTTTAATCTTCAATTCTAACGTCTTTATTTACTTTTTCGGCATCTTTCAAGTCTTCTCCATCATAACTTGATTTTACACCCCAAATGTAAAAGCCAATTGATGCCAAAATTACAATTACAAAGTCCCATGGATATTTAAAAGTATTATTTCCTCCAAACGCACTACTTCCCAAATATGAAATTATTGAAATAAAAGCTAAGAAGGATAATAGCCACAGACTAGACTTAAATTGTTGAGCAAAATTTTTATTTTCTTTCTTAAACTGGTAGTAAAAATATATTGGCAACCCAAGCAACACAACAAAGATAACTTCAATTGTAGTTGGCCACATTGCCCAATATATTACTAATCCAGTTAAAACAAATGATACAGGAGCAACCCATTTTAAATGAACTGATTTAAATGGTCGCTTAAAGTTGGGACGCATTTTTCGCAAACTAATAGCCGCAACTGGTCCTGTAGCATAAGCTACAAAAGTTGAAACTGAAACTACAGTTGCTAATTCACTCCAATTTCTAAAGAAGAAAACTAGCGCCATTGCTAAAATTAAATCCCAAACCATTGCATAACGTGGAGTTTTATACTTTTTATTAACTCGCCCTAAAAAGGCGGGAACATTTCCTGACCTAGTCATTGCCATCAAGGTTCTAGCACTTGTTGCAACAAACGTTACACCAGTACCAAAAGGTGAAATAAAGGCATCCATATAGAGCAAAACAGAAAGCCACGTCAAACCTAGCAAAATAGCAATATCAGCAAATGGTGAAGCAAAATCAACCCCATGCCAGCCCACCTTAGCTAACATAGTTGGTTCAACAGCTCCTACAAAGGCAACTTCAAGCAATACATAAATAATGGCTGTAACAGATAACGAAATCCAAACTCCCCGAAAAATATTCTTATGTGGTTTCTCAATTTCACCAGCTAAATTAATAACTGTTTGAAAAGCATCATAAGATAAAATAATTCCCGAAACAGTAACAGCTTGAAAAATTCCTTTTGTACCATAAGGCATAAAAGTAGAAACATTATTACCAAAATTACTTGAATGAAAACCGGCTAAAATCAAGAAAATGATTGTTAAAGATGGAATCAAAAGCTTAAAAACAGCAATTAAACTTGTAAAACGTGTTAATAATTTAACAGACCCGAAATTGATCAAACTAAAAACAAACATAAACAAGTAAACCGCCCATAATCCTTCATTTGTAATGGTGCCATTATGAAAAAAGCCTCTAGTCCAATTAGCCCAGCTCCATGGCCAACTACTCATATATTGAACACAAGCTACTGCTTCAATCGGAATCAAGGTAATTAAAGAAACCCAGTTAGCCCACGCACTTAAAAAGCCGAGAAGCTGTCCATGACTATATTCAGCGAAGCGACTCATCCCCCCGCTTTCGGGGAACATTGTACCTAATTCAACATAATTAAAGGCAATTAACATCATAATTGCCGCACCAATAATCCATGAAATAATTGAACTAGGTCCAGCTACTTGTGCAGCACTACCAGCTCCAAAAAGCCAGCCAGAACCAATTAAAGAGCTTAATGCTAGCATAACGCCAGAAAATAAGCTAATCTGGTTTTTCTTCATAAAAATTCTCCTCATTATTTTTCACATCTTTGTAGAATACAATATTTTCTGCATAATTTAAAGTAATAAGTCAACAAAAAACGCAATTCAGTAGTAGAAGCGCTTTCAGCTTTCCTGTATAATATCACCTAGTTATTGTATTGTTTTAATAAAGAAAAGGATACTAGTATGACAAACGAAAATCATAATAAAAAAATTGCCTGGACCACCTTAGCAATGATGGCATTTTCAACTGTCTGGGGATTTGGAAACGTTGTAAATGGATATATTTATTTTGACGGAACCAAAGTTATTTTCAGTTGGATTCTAATGTTTGCCCTTTATTTCATTCCATATGCATTGATGGTCGGGGAATTAGGGGCTGTTTTCCAAAAAAGTGAAGGCGGCGTAAGTTCCTGGGTAGATGCAACACTAGGGCCTAAATGGGCATATTATGCTGGATGGACATATTGGGCTTGCCACATAGTTTATATCTCAAGCAAGGGAACTGGTGGTTTAAGAGCTATGGCTTGGGGAATATGGGGCGACATTACACACTTTGATGCACTACCAACGGCATGGGTTCAAATAGCGACATTAATTATCTTTTTATTCTTTTGTTGGATAGCAACCAAAGGATTAAGTATTTTAAAAACTCTGGCAACTTTAGCTGGTACTTCCATGTTCATCATGTCAATTTTATTTATCATCATGATGTTTGCCGCTCCTGCAATTAACCCTCATGCTGGCTTTAATAATATCGATTGGAACTTAAAAAGTTTAATACCAACCTTTAATTGGAAGTATTTTACATCCCTTTCAATTTTAGTCTTTGGTGTTGGTGGTTGTGAGAAAATTTCTCCATATGTTAACAAAGTTAAAGATCCAAGTCGCGGCTTCCCTAAAGCGATGATTTTACTTGCAACCATGGTAATTATTTCCGCCATTTTAGGTACCGTTGCAGTAGCTATGATGTTTTCAACTAAAGAAATTAATGCTGACTTAAATAACTATATTTCTAATGGAGCATATTGGGCCTTCCAAAAATTGGGCGAGTATTATCATTTAGGGAATCTTTTCTTGTATATATATGCATGGTGTAATGTAATAGGCCAGTTTGCAGTATTAGTTTTAAGTATTGACGCTCCATTAAGAATGCTACTAGGTAGCAAACAGGCGAAAGAATTTATTCCACGTAAATTGCTCAAGAAAAATCGTTATGGAGCTTATATCAACGGAATATGGATGGTTGTTATCCTCTCTGGTGGATTAACCTTGGCACAAGCTTTAGTTCCAAGTTCAACTGCTGTTATGGCTCAATTGGTAAAATTAAATTCTACAACTATGCCGTTACGTTATTTATGGGTCTTTGCAGCATATATTGCTCTTCGAAAGCAAACCGATAAATTTACCAGTAATTATAAAATGACCAAAAATCAAGGCTTGGCTTTATTTGCTGGATTTTGGTGCTTCTTTGTGACTGGTTTTAGTTGCTTAGTTGGAATTTATTCACCTGATCCCTTTACTTTATTTTTAAATATCTTAACTCCAATTGTATTAACTGCATTAGGTGTAATTTTACCTATAATCAGAAAACACGAAGATAAGAACTAAAGAAAAGCATCCAAAAGGATGCTTTTTTGCTAAGCTCTATTTCTTTCAATTACTCAATTTTATGCTAAACTATTTTTAGAAAAAGAGATGGAGGTGGAAAAGTTGTCAGAAGAAAAGATTGCTGATCAAGCTGCAAAAATCATTCGGGCTCATGGTTTAAAGAGAACCCCGCAACGCCTAAAGATTTTAATTTACCTGATGACCCACCATAATCATCCAACAGCAGAAATGATTTTTAATGACATTTCTCTATCTGATGAAAAGACAGGTATTGCAACAGTTTATAATACTCTTAACACTTTTGTTGATTTAGGATTTGTAATTGAAATTAATAATGGAAATGATGGTTCAACTCATTATGATTTCTTTGCTAAGCCACATTTTCATGTAATCTGTACCAATTGTGGGAAAATCGCCGATGTTGAATACGCAAATTTTGATAAAATAGAAAGCAAAATGCGACAAGAAACCGAAAAACAAACAGGCTATATTACCCGCAGTTCTCACATTAAGATTTATGGCTTATGTCCTGATTGTCAAAAATTAGAAAAATAACTTAAAAGGCACCTTTATTGACTAAATTTAATAAAGGTGTTTTAATTAGCACTGTATTCAAATGAGTGCTAATTTTTATTAGGAGGTTAACTAATGTTAGTACCTACAGTTATTGAACAAACTGCACGTGGTGAACGTGCATATGATATTTACTCACGTTTATTAAAAGATCGTATTATCATGCTTAGCGGTGAAATTAATGACCAAATGGCTAACTCGATTATCGCCCAATTGCTTTTCTTAGATGCGCAAGATAATACTAAGGATATTTCCCTATACATTAATTCACCAGGTGGTGTAATTACTTCTGGTTTAGCAATTATGGATACCATGAACTTTATCAAGTCTGACGTATCAACTATTGCAATCGGTATGGCAGCTTCAATGGCTTCCATTCTTTTAACTAGCGGTACAAAGGGTAAGCGTTTTGCTTTGCCTAACTCTACTGTGCTCATTCACCAACCACTTGGTGGAGCTCAAGGTCAACAAACTGATATCCAAATTGCCGCTGAAGAAATTTTAAAGAGCAGAAAGAAATTAAACGAAATCTTACACGAAACAACTGGGCAACCAATTGAAAAGATTTTGAAAGATACTGAACGTGATAACTACTTAACTGCTCAAGAAGCTAAGGACTACGGCTTGATTGATGAAATCATGACAAACATGAAGTAGTAATAAATTTTTAATAATCAAAAAGACAGCTCGCATTGCGAACTGTCTTTTTTACGCTTGTTTAACTCGTCCTCGTTTATAATATATTAACATTCCAAAGAATAAGACTAATCCCACAATCGCTAAACTTTGCCAAGCTAGTCCAATACCATAATGATCAGAAAGATAGCCATTGAGGCTTAAAATCAGCACTGACACCCCAGCATCAAGTGCATTACATACTGATACAATTGTCGCCCTACTCTTTTCTGTTTTTATTGATTCTTGGAGCAAGGTTCCTTGAATCATTTGTTGAATAGTTCCAAATAAGTTATGAATCATAAAGATTCCCAAGGCCAGGTAGTAATTCCCTTTCAACATAACTACCAATTCAATTGAAATGGTTAAAAAAATCACTGAAAAAATGAGTAAAAAGAGTTGATTAATTTTCTTCTTATACAAATAGCGATAAATGTAACTACCAATATACCCTACAATCCCAATTGCAACCAAAATAGAACCAGAATCTACCCTTTTGCCATGTTGAAAGTATAGCTGCCATTGATCAATAGGACCAGAACTAATGAACCAAATTGGCAAACACAAAAGAATAAACTTAAAAGTTTGATATTCATTTGTAATAACTTCTTTTACCTCACTAACAACATTGAGTTCTTTAAAACTCAACTTCTGTGTACCAGCTTGAGAATCATATTTAAATAATGCAACTAAAATAAAAAAAGTCACCGCTAAAAAAGCAGCCCCTGTCAAAAGAGGTAACCGTAAATCAATATTGGCTAAAAAATGCGCTCCTATAAAACCAACAATCATATTAAACGGACTCGCAATTAAACTATAAGTTGAATAAATCTCTCCAAGCTGGTCTTTTTCATTATTTAAAGCTGCTTTATTTGCAATCCATGATGGTAGTGTACCAGACATTAAAGAATCGCCTAGTGCTGTCAAGAATGCGCTTAATGCCAAGAGAAGAAAATTTTTAGGACTTAATGCAAGAACTGCTAAGCCTGTAGCCCTAACTAAATTACTAATACTTGCTGTCTTTAAATAGCCTAAATGATCTGCAATAAAACCAGATGGAATTTCAGCTATAAAAGTTACAACCCAAAATATTGATAGAAAAAAGTTAATTTCTCCATAGCTATAACCAATATGATGCATAAATAAGTAAATAGTCCCCGACCAAACTGCGACACCTAAGCTATAAAGTAAATTTACTAAATAATAGATATTGCGATATTTTTTCATTAAAACTCCCCTAAAAAATAATTTTTTACTGTATTATATCTAACAAAAAAATAAACACAAGTTAAAATTAATAATCTTTTTTTAAGCTAAATAAAAAGGCCAAACATAAGGTTTGACCTTCCTAGCTAATAATTAAAATTTTTATTCTTAACGACTTACCACAAAGTGAGCTCTTTCACCTTTGGCTATTGCAAGTGTATCTTTCAAACTTATTTCAAGCATATTTCTAACTGAAGTTTTAGTAAAGTATGCTGAGTGAGGTGTCACAATTACATTTGGCATAGCTGCTAATTTCTTATAGTCAGCCGGAATTTGAGCATCATCAACTTTCTTAAAGAAGTAACTTGATTCATGAGCTAATGTATCAAGTCCGGCTGCAGCAATTTCATGTTTTTCAAGTGCTTCAATCAAAGCAGCTGTATCAACTAATTCACCTCTCGCGGCATTAATTAAAATTGCATCATTCTTCATTTCCGCAAATTGCTTTTTACCAATCATATTCTCAGTACTCTTAAGTAATGGCGTATGAAGTGAAATAATATCTGCTTCTTTCAAAACAGTATCAAAATCAGCATAAGTTAAATATGGTTCAACTTCGGGATTATAAATCACATCGTAAGCTAATACTTTAGCTCCCATGGCACTAAAAATTTGAGCAACTGCACTACCGATATGTCCAACTCCAATAAGTCCAATAGTCTTATTATAAATTTCATTGCTAATTAAACTATCAGGATTGGTAAAGTCACCTTTATCCATATTAGCCTTAAATTCGCCAATCTTGCGGTTCAAATACATTGCTTGAGTTACAGCCATTTCAGCAATTGCACGTGGTGAATATACTGGCACATTGGTAACTGTTAAGTGATATTTTTTTGCTAGATCAAAATCAATTGTATTAGTTCCCACAATTCGAAGACCAATTGATTTGATACCATAATCAGCTAATTTCTTATAAACAATTTCATCATCTAAATTGCCAAGTGGTTTAAGCAAAACTCCATTACAATCAGCTACTTGATCAACATTTTCTGCAGAAAGTGGATCATCAATCAATTTTAATTCACAACCGAATTTCTTTTCCGTAGCTGCAATTAATTTTCTTTCACTTTCACTTGGACTAAAAACTGCAATTTTCACTATAATTACCTACTTTCAAAAAGAAAATACTTGTTTATATATTTACTTAAATAATAATACTTTAGTTAGAAATTACTAGTTATCTTGCTTATTTTTCTTCTAAAAGCTAGCAGTAATACTTCTTCTACCAATATGTAAATTCCAACTGCAAGGAAAAATGCTAATCCTGCTTTAGAATCAGTTAATGGTAAAACAAACATTAAAACTAATTGGATAAATACTAAACCCAATTTACTTATTCCTTTTTCAAACCTCAGCAAGATCGCTGCTATAAAGGTTAAAAGTACAAAAATAAATAGTCTATAGTTTACAATAACTGTCCCTTGTAACGTTAAAATGCCAATAAATGCACAAGATAAAAGTGAAAAATACATCTTTGGTAAGGGCTGTGAATAGGCTTTCAAAACTAACTTCAATAGTTCTAAAACTAAAATTGCAATTGCAAAGATTGTGCTATTTAACTTTAAAATTAATAAAAGCGCGATTACTAAACTAAAATCAAAATAAATAAACTTATCTTTTGCTCTAGCCATGAACACACTGTATAAAATCCAAATTCCACTAACACCACTAACATAATTAAGGTTAGTTGCAAAAAGCCCCAATAAACCAATCAAAAAGGTTAATACAAATGAACTCCTTCGAATTACATTAGCATCAAAAGTAACATGTTTCTGCTTTAACCAAGCTAAAGAATATAGGAACAACTGATCTAAATGTAGCCATAGCGCAATTACTAAAAAGTATAATACTGCTGTTGTTATCCCTTGTGTCATACCAATTAAGAACCTAGTTACCAAGCTTAAAATTGCTCCTAAAAGTAAAAACACCATACTTTTTTCTTTAGATAAAAATAAAACTACACCAAAACCAATTATGAAAAGTCCAGCAACTATACTCGCATTGGTTATATTAAGTTTTGAATTAAGAAAAACTATACTCAAAGCCATAATTACAAAAGTAATCACTTGAAAATGAAAATTAAATATAGTTTGTTTTTGATTGTTTAAAGCAATTAGCAATAAAAGACCCGCAATTATGACAAGTTCATATTTCAAATTAGAATGTACTATATGAATAAGTAACATAAGAGATAACACATTCCAAATAGTGAAAGTTAAAATTCTTGAACTGTTCTTAAATAGAAAGTAAACGATACCACCTATAGATACAAGCGCAATAAAATAAAATAGCAATATCATGGCTTGCCGAATTGCATAATCTAGTAGAAGACCATATACAATAAAAATTAAGCTATTTCTTATCGTTAAAGTTTTCATAGTATAACCTCCAACAATCGAGATTGTTTTACTATAGGCTTTTATTTCTCCACTTATATTATATAATGCTTCAGAATATTAAACTTGCAATTAATACTCTCCTACCAAAAAAGTCATGAGAATTTCTCTTCTCATGACTTCTATCCTTCACGTAATTTATCCGCAATTTCTCTAATTTTCTGAAAACGATGATTAACTCCAGATTTAGAAATTGGACCATCTGGAACTTGTTCAGCTACTTCTTTTAAAGTTAAGTCACTATTTTCTAACCTAAATCTAGCTAATGATTCTAACTTTTCAGGAAGCTGATCTAATCCTAGTTTTTCATCTATCAATTGGATATCTTCTACTTGCCTTGCTGCAGCATTAGCTGTCTTTTTTAAGTTAGCTGTATCACAATTTACTAGTCGGTTCACTGAATTTCTCATGTCCCGCATAATTCTTAAATCTTCAAAAGCTAACATTGCATTAAATGCACCAACAATATGTAAAAAATCACCAATCTTTTCAGCTTCTTTAAGATATGTAATGTAACCACTTCTTCGCTTGGTTTTCTTACTATTTAAGTTAAAATAATGGTTCATTAAATATGAAATATCGTCATTATGTGCTTCATAGACAGAATAAATTTCTAAATGGTATCGACTAGTTTCAGGATTGTTTACACTACCACTGGCTAAAAAAGCACCTCGAAGATATGACATCGCGCGCTGTTCTTCTTCAAGCACCTTTTTAGGTACTCCAATTACAAACCCTTTTTCAGGATCAACAATCTCCAAATCAGCTAAGATTTCATTTACTTGTTGATTAAGTCTAACCAAATATTGGTTATTCTTTTTTAGTTTCATCTTACGAGAAACAATTAATAATGGCTCTATATTATAAGCTACCTTGATTAACGTAAAAATCCGGCGAGCAATCGCTGGATTTTCAGTTGTGATATCTAAACTTAATTGGTGGTCATGTAAGTTCAAAATTCCATTCATCCGTAAAAAAGCGGATAATTCAGCCTTGGCATGTTCAGGATGAACTTCTAAATTAGTTAATTCTTTTTTTACTTCACTTGCATAACTAACCATTATTTTCACCTCGTCGGCAATGTGCTTCGAAAGCGAGATCAATAATTTCTTTAGCTACTTTTTCACCATCATGAAAAACCAATCCATGTCTTTGGTCAATAAAGTCATCAGTGATAACGCGACAATTTTGCTCACGTAAACCTGCAAAATCACTCGATACTGGTTCAAGATACTCGTCATAATCAGCTGGATTAAACTTACTCATATCGATTTTTGCCCCATTGACTAAAGCAGTATCAATATAATTTCCACCTAGGTGAGCATTCAAAATCCGCACATGATCTGCATCAGAAAAGTGATCAGTTTCACCCTTTTGCGTCATAATATTGCAAATATAAATTACTTCGGCACTTGTCTGTCTAATAGCTTCCCCTAAATTACTAATCATTAAGTTAGGTAAAATTGAAGTAAACAAGCTTCCTGGGCCTAATACCACAGCATCCGCCTGCATAATTGCCGCCAAAACAGGTAATACCGCTTCAGGTTCTTTGTCATCATTGGTATCAGTCACCCAAACTCGCTTAATCCTTTTATCCTTACTAGTGATTTCTGTTTCACCAGCTTCACGACTGCCATCAACAAATTCAGCATTTAAAGTCAATGGTTCATTGGAAGCAGGGAAAACATGTCCATCTACTTTCATCATTTTAGATAATGATTGAACAGCATCAAAAATATTCCCATGCATTTCGTTTAATGCCGCAATGATTAAGTTACCAATCGCATGACCGGCAAAAAATGAATCTGAGCTATCAAAACGATATTGAAAAATATCTTTTGCTTCTTGTGGCAAATCACTCAAAGCAGCTAATACATTTCTGATATCACCTGGTGGGACAACATTAATATAATTTCTAATTGCACCAGAAGAGCCACCATCATCGGCAACTGTAACAATCGCTGTAATTTCAGCATTCTTTTCTTTTAAGGCATTCAAAATAACTGGTAAGCCCGTACCTCCACCAATTACTACTACCTTAGGCCGACGCCCTTTAATAACTCGGATAATCCGGCTTTCAGCATAAGCCAAATGCTCCACCTACTTTCTGATATAACGGCTTATTTCACGATGTGAAATATCAACTGGATACTTCTTTGATAAATCACGTGCTAACTGTTGTGCAATTGATACACTACGGTGTTGTCCGCCAGTACACCCAATTGCAATTGTTAACTTTTCTTTTCCCTCTTTAATGTAACCTGGAATTGTAGTTTCTATTAAGTCCAATAACTTTTTATAAAAAACCTTAGTTACATCTTTATCCATAACATAATCAAACACTCGCTTATCAAGCCCAGTAAAAGGCTTTAAATTAGGAATGTAGAAAGGATTTGGCAAAAATCTAACATCCATAACAATGTCGGCATCAATTGGCATACCATATTTAAATCCGAAACTCATTACTTCAACTGTAAACGGCTTACGACCATGTTCACTAAAGAGGCCGGTTAATTTTGCTTTTAAATCCTTGGGGGTCAAACTAGAAGTATCAACAATAATATTAGAGATGTTTTTTATTGGTGATAAAATTGCCCGTTCTTTTTGAATACCATCAAGCAAACGGCCACTTCTTGCTAATGGTGGCAGACGCCGAGTTTCTTTATAACGAGCAACTAATACGTCATCACTAGCATCTAAAAATAAAATTGTTGCTTGAGTATTTCCGTTATCTTCTAAAGAATTAATCTCATTTTCTAAATCTTTGTAGAAGCTTTTAACTCGCAAATCAATTAAAACCGCAACTTTATTAAAGTCATCAGATGTATTCATTAAATCCCAAAAACTGCCTAATAAAGTGGGTGGTAAATTATCAACAACAAAATAGCCTAAATCTTCTAATGAATGGGCAGCTACAGTTTTTCCTGAACCACTCATTCCAGTAACAATTAATAATTGTCTTGTTTCGCTAGCCATAATAACCCCTCCTTGTGAAAATTATATCACACCGGGTGTTTCATTTAATATAAAAAAATTCACTACCGTAAAAGTAGCAAATTTTTTAAACTTACTTTATTTTTCGTTTTCCAAAGTGCGGTTTTTATCCCTCTGTAAAACTGGCTTCAAATACTTTCCTGTCCATGATTTTTCGCATTCTGCAACTTCTTCAGGTGTACCAGTCGTAACGATTTGACCTCCACCTTCACCACCTTCTGGTCCTAAATCAATTAACCAATCTGCTGTCTTAATAACATCTAAATTATGTTCAATAACTAGAACAGTATTTCCTTGATCGACTAACCGTTGTAAAACAACTAGCAAACGCTTGATATCATCAACATGTAACCCTGTAGTTGGTTCATCTAAAATATAAAAATTATTCCCAGTTGATAATTTTTGAAGTTCACTTGCTAACTTCATTCTCTGTGCTTCACCACCAGAAAGTGTAGTTGCAGATTGACCTAATTTAACATATCCCAAACCAACATCAACTATTGTTTGCAATTTACGATGAATTTTTGGAATCTTACTGAAGAATTCGCGAGCTTCAGAAATTGTCATATCAAGTACTTGCGCAATATTTTTTTCATGATAAGTAACTTCTAATGTTTCAGAATTATATCTTCGGCCATGGCAGACTTCACATGGAACATAGACATCAGGAAGGAAATTCATCTCAATTTTGATAATTCCATCACCATGACATGCTTCACAACGCCCACCTTTTACATTAAATGAGAATCTCGCCTTAGTATAACCTCGAATCTTGGCCTCGTTAGTTTGAGCAAATAAGGCTCTAATATCATCAAAAACACTAGTATATGTAGCCGGATTTGAACGAGGAGTTCTACCGATTGGGCTTTGATCAATATCAATAATTTTTTCAATATCTTTATAACCGGTTATTTTTTCAAACTTCCCTGGTTTAGCAGAATTATGATTTAGCTTTTGTGCAAGTGCCCGTTTTAAAATTGTGTTAACTAAAGTGGATTTTCCAGACCCAGAAACACCTGTTACAACAACAAATTTGCCTAATGGAAAATCAACTGTAATATTCTTCAAGTTATGTTCGCAAGCTCCAGAAACAGTAATTTTCTTGCCATTGCCTTTTCTTCTTTCAGTTGGAACGGGAATAAACTTTTTACCAGACAGATATTGGCCTGTTAATGAATTAGGATTGGCCATCACCTCTTCAGGCGTACCTGCAGCCATCACTTTACCTCCGAAGCTACCAGCTCCTGGACCCATATCAATCAAATAATCTGCTTGTTTCATTGTTTCGTCGTCGTGTTCCACCACAATTAAAGAATTACCCAAATCACGCATTTTCTTTAATGAAGCAATCAAGCGGTCATTATCTCTTTGATGCAATCCAATAGAAGGTTCATCCAAAATATACATTACTCCAGATAAATTAGAGCCAATTTGTGTAGCCAAACGAATTCTTTGTGCTTCACCACCTGATAAAGTTCCAGCCGAACGCGACAGCGTCAAATAATCTAACCCGACATTAACCAAAAATGTTAGCCGATCAATAACTTCTTTTAAAATCGGCTTAGCAATCATGCTTTCTGCTTCGGATAATTTCACAGATTTAAAGAAAGTTAATTCTTTACCAATTGGTAAGTCACTAACCTCACTAATATCCTGTCCCATTACTTTAACAGCAAGAGCTTTTTGATTAAGACGCTTACCATGACAAACTGCACATGTTAATTCAGTCATGTATTTGCCCATCACTTCACGCATAAATTGGCTCATCGGGTGATGATAGCGCCGATCAATATTATTCATAACCCCTTCAAAAGCTTGCGTTGTATCATTTACGCCAAAATCACCTTCTAAATGGAATTTTATTTTTTTATCTGACCCATATAAAACTATTTTTCGTTGACGTTCAGTTAATTTCTTAAATGGTTTGTCCATATTAATTCGTAAACTCTGACAAGCTTGAGCGAGCATCATCTTATAATAGTCACTATTAGCCCAAGGAGCAATTGCCCCTTCATTTAAGGTTTTATCTTTATCTGGAATAACCAAATCTTCATCAACAGCTAATTTCATCCCTAAACCATCACAAGCTTCACATGCTCCAAAAGGTGCGTTGAATGAAAATAATCGTGGCTCCATTTCGCCAACTGAAAAGCCACATTTAGGACACGCATAATCTTCAGAAAAGTTCAAAACCTGTCCACCAATTACATCGACATCCATATAGCCTTCAGACAAGCGCCAAGCCGACTCAATTGAATCGGTCAAACGACTTTTGATTCCATCTTTAATAATTAAACGATCAACAACAATTGAAATTGAATGCTTTTTGTTTTTATCTAAATCAAATTCATCGCTTACTTCATGCATTTCACCATCAACTAATAAACGAACAAAACCAGCTCGAGCCACTTTTTTAAATACTTCTTGATGCATACCACGCTTTTGACGAATTACTGGTGCCAAAATTTGAATTTTGCTACGCTCTGGTAAATCCATAACTCGTTTAACCATTTGGTCAACTGACTGTCTTTCAATTAAAGTTCCATCATTAGGACAGATTGGATGTCCTACTCTAGCCCATAAAAGACGTAAATAATCATTAATTTCTGTTACTGTCCCTACAGTTGAGCGTGGATTATGTGAAGTAGTCTTTTGATCAATCGAAATAGCCGGATTTAATCCATCGATCGAGTCAACATCAGCTTTATCCATTTGTCCCAAAAACTGTCTTGCATATGACGATAAAGATTCAACGTATCGTCTGCGTCCTTCTGCATATAAAGTATCAAAAGCAAGTGAACTTTTACCAGAACCTGATAAGCCTGTTACAACAACTAACTTATCTTTGGGAATTGTTAAGTCAATATCTTTTAAGTTATGTTCACGAGCTCCATGAATTTCAATTTTATCTCTTACCATCAAAATCCTTCCCCTTATGCTTTTTTGGTGCATGAACTGAATTTTGCAATTCCATAATTGCATCACGCAAATTAGCAGCAGCTTCAAAGTCCAACTTCTTTGCTGCATCTTGCATCTGATCAGTTAAGTTTTTAATCATAGCTTGCTTTTGCTTTTTAGTTAATTCATCAAAGTTAAGATCGGCAAAACTTTCCTTTTCTTTCTCTTCTTTAACAGGTTTAGTAATTGAAATAACATCACGAATCGGTTTAACAATCGTCTTAGGCGTAATACCATGTTCTTCATTAAAGGCAATTTGTTTTTCACGACGACGACGAGTTTCATCAATCGCAATTTTCATTGAATCAGTGATCTTATCAGCATACATAATAACCATACCATCACTATTTCTGGCAGCACGCCCCATCGTCTGAATCAATGGTCTAGTTGACCGTAAAAAGCCTTCTTTATCAGCGTCTAAGATGGCAACCAAAGATACTTCTGGTACATCAATACCTTCTCTTAAAAGGTTAATTCCAATTAAAACATCAAAGTCCCCTTTTCGCAGGTCATGGAGGATCTGCATTCGCTCCAGGGTTTTAATATCTGAATGCAAATAGCGAACTTTAATTCCTAAGTCTTTCAAATAATCAGTTAAGTCTTCAGCCATTTTTTTAGTCAAAGTAGTAACAAAGACCCGTTCATCTCGCTCAATTCGTTTATTTATTTCACCAACTAAATCATCAATCTGGCCTTGAATTGGTCTTACTTCAATCTTAGGGTCAAGTAAGCCAGTAGGTCTGATAATTTGTTCGACTACTTTATTAGTTCGATTCAGCTCATAATCACCAGGTGTGGCAGAAACATACAAAATCTGGTTAACGTGTTTTTCAAATTCTTCAAGTTTGAGGGGGCGATTATCCAAAGCAGACGGCAGACGAAAACCGTAGTCTATCAAGGTTTCTTTCCGTTTGCGGTCACCATTATACATTGCTCGAATCTCCGGCATAGTAGCATGGGATTCATCAATTAAAATTAAGAAATCATCTGGGAAGAAATCAAGTAAAGTATGGGGTGGCTCTCCTGCTTTTCTACCTTCAATCGGAGCTGAATAGTTTTCGATACCATTTGTATATCCAACTTCACTCATCATCTCCATATCATAAGTTGTTCTTTGCTTAATTCGTTGTGCTTCTAGAAGCTTTCCTTCTCCTTCAAATTTCTTAACTTGCAAATCCATTTCCTGACTAATTCGTTTAAGGGCTTGCTTCATCTGTTCTTCATTAGTCATAAAGTGAGTTGCTGGGAAAAGCGAAATTTGATCTCTTTCACCAATTACTTCTCCAGTTAAAGAATCTACTTCGACAATTCGATCAATTTCATCGCCAAAAAACTCTACCCTAAATGCGTGGTCACTATTGCCTGCTGGAAAAATTTCCACAATATCTCCTCTAACCCGAAAACGACCACGTTGAAAATCAATATCATTACGATCATATTGAATATTTACTAAATCTCGCAATAAGACATTACGTTCATATTCTTGACCTTCATGCAAACTCAAGACACTTGCTGCATATTCTTTAGGATCCCCCAAACCATAAATACAAGAAACACTTGCGACCACCACAACATCATTGCGCTCCATCAACGCACTAGTTGCTCTGTGACGAAGCTGATCAATTTCATCATTAATTGAAGAATCTTTTTCGATATAGGTATCAGAACTTGGTACATAAGCTTCTGGCTGGTAGTAATCATAATATGAAACAAAGTATTCTACAGCGTTATTGGGAAAGAACTGCTTAAATTCCCCATATAGCTGACCAACTAAGGTTTTATTATGAGAAATAACTAATGTAGGTTTATTTAATTTTGCAATTATATTAGCCATGGTAAAAGTTTTCCCCGTACCAGTTGCGCCTTGCAAAATTTGTTCTTTCGCTCCCGCTTTAAAGCCTGCGGTCAATTTATCAATTGCTTGTTCTTGATCGCCTGCAGGTTTAAATTTTGAAACTAAATCAAACTTTCGATTGGTTTGTCTTTTAATCATAAAAAATCCCCCGCAAAAAAAATTGGACTTTAATAGTCCAATTTATCATTATTCTTATTTTACTACTTCGAACATGTTTTCGCAGGTAATAAGCTTATTATTTGGTAAATTTTGCAATTGCATCATGATATGCCTTGCATTTTTCTTCAGCCTTAGCATAAGTTTCAGCATTAGTACCAACATAAGCTTTAATTACTGGTTCTGTTCCTGATGGACGAAGTGCAACCCAAGTTTCATCATCCAAGAAGTATTTAAGTACATTTGACTTAGGGAAGCCAACTAATTCTCTTTCTCCAGCTTCAGTAACTTCTTTAGCCAATTCAAAGTCTTCAATCTTAACTACTTTATGGCCATTAATTTCTTTAAGCTGTTCTTTACGCAAGTTTTCCATTACTTTTGCCATCCGTTTTTGACCATCAAGTCCAGGCATTTCAATTGCCTTAGTGATTTCACAACTTGCACCATACTTGTTCCAGATTTCTTGTAATCCGTCAAATACTGACATATTTCTTGAAGCATAGTAGGCAGCAACTTCAAAGAACATCAATGCACCTTGCATGGCATCTTTATCACGGTTAAAGGTCTTAAATAAGAAACCATAACTCTCTTCAAAGCCCATTAAGAATTGACCATCACCAGTTTTGTGTAAACGATCAATTTCTTCACCAATATACTTAAAGCCAGTTAAGACATACTTAGTTTGAATGCCAAAAGATTTAGCAATCTTAAATGGTAAAGAACTTGAAACAACACTAGTAATAATTTCATATGAAGAATCCAATTTACCAGAATTCTTCAAATTAGTTAATAAGTAGTTAGAAATTAAAGTAGCAATTTGGTTACCAGTTAAAACTTGAAAGTCACCATTTGGAGTTCTAACAGCTGCACCCAAACGGTCAGCATCAGGGTCAGTTGCAACAATAATATCAGCTCCAACTTTATCTGCAACCTTGACCCCTTCATCAAATACTTGACGATATTCAGGATTAGGCTTAATTGTAGTTGGAAATTCAGGATCGATAATCGCTTGACTTGGAACTACTGTAAAGTTTTTAAATCCACCTTGTCTAAAGGCACGATCATAAATTACCTTACCTGTACCATGAACTGGTGTATAAACAATCTTTAACTTATCAGCAGTCTCCTTAATTAAGTCATGGTTAACATTAATGGTATCTAGTGCTTCAAGATATGCTTCATCAACATCTTCACCAACAAGTTGTAAGATATTCTTCGCACGTAATTCTTCAATTGGACTCACTGGAATTGCGAGTTGATTTTCCACTTCTAAAGCAGCTTTTTCAACTACGGCTGCATGTTCTGGAGGCATTTGCCCACCATCAGCACCATAAATCTTATAACCATTATATTGTTTAGCGTTATGTGAAGCTGTCACCATAATACCAGCAAAGGTACCAAGATGGCGAATTGCAAATGACAATTCTGGTGTTGGTCTCAAACCATCAAACAAGTAAACCTTAATGCCATGATAACCCAAGATTTGCGCAGAAAGCTTTGCAAAATCTTCTGAATGATATCGTGAGTCAAAAGAAATTACTACACCCTTTTCTTTAGCTTCTTGACCTTCTTTTTCAATTAATTGGGCTAATCCTTCAGTAACACGACCCACGGTTACAACATTAATTCGATTAGTCCCTGGTTCAAGTAAACCACGCATCCCTGCAGTACCAAAGTTAATATCAGTACCAAAGGCATCATCTACCCAAGCAGGATTTTGACCAAGTTCTTTTAATTGTCTTTGTAAATAATCTGGTAAGTTTTCAGCTTTAAGCCAATTTTCGTATGCTTGTCTAGCAGTCATAAAGTAGCTCCTATCATTAATTTTTTAATCCATAGAATAAACTAGTATAGTTTTTATTATACCACTTTGTAATTAATGAAAAAAAGCATACAAAAAAGCCTGCTACTTGCAGACTCTTATTATTTCTAGTCATTTAAGCTTTGAAGATAATTATAAGCTTCTTGTCCAGCGATACTACCATCACCAACAGCATTCGCTATCTGTCTTAAGTCTTTAGCACGAACATCTCCGAGAGCAAAAACTCCATCTAATGAAGTTTGCATTTTCTCATTAGTTATAATCCAGCCCTGCTTATCAGTAATGCCTAGTTCCTTAAATAAACTAGTTTGAGGTTCAACTCCAACATAAATAAAAATACCGCTTGCATTAATCTCTTTATGCTCACCAGTTTCTTTATCAAGATATTTTATAGCCGTAACTTTTTGGTCATTACCAATAATTTCTTCGGTTTGTGCATTCCAAATAAAGTTCATTTTACTATTAGCAAAAGCTCTCTTTTGCAATACAGGTTGTGCTCGTAAACTATCACGTCTGTGAATTACAGTAACACTTTTAGCAATATTAGCTAAGTATAAGCCTTCTTCAATTGCGGAGTCTCCGCCACCTACAACTACTACATCTTCATCTTTAAAAAATGCAGCATCACAAACGGCACAATAAGAAACTCCACGGCCTGAATATTCTTCTTCTCCGGGAACACCTAAATGTTTATGTTCAGCACCAGTAGCAATAATTACAGCTTTTGCTTCATATTCAGCATCACTAGTTTTGACTAACTTTATTTTTTTAGAAAAATCCACACTAGTTACATCGCCATATTTAAATTCTGGACCAAATTTCATTGCAGATTGATACATTTTTTCACTTAATTCCGGTCCTTGAATTTCTAAGAAGCCTGGATAATTATCAATCGCACCAGTATTATTCATCTGGCCACCATAAATTCCACGATCCAAAATTAAAACACTTAAATTAGCTCTTGCCGCATAAAGTGCAGCAGTTAAACCGCCAGGTCCGGCACCAATAATAATAATATCGTATTGCTTTGTCATCTTATGCCTCCTGCTTACTTTTCATAAGTATAATTATACCTTAGAAAATACTTTTGGCAATTTATCTGCTTACCAGCGAACTTCACTTGTCTTTTCACGGCACATCATTGCACGAATTTCTTCATCAATATCTGCACCTTCATACAAAACTTTATAAATAGCTTCAGAAATTGGCATATCAATACCATCTTTTTGACAAATTTCATGTACAGCCTTAGCTGTAACAGCACCTTCAACAACTTGTCCCATATTTTCTAACACAGCTTCTAACTTTTGACCTTCACCAAGTGCTTTACCGGCACGCCAATTTCTAGAATTTACTGAAGTACAAGTAACTATTAAGTCACCTATTCCTGATAAACCACTAAAAGTCCACGGTTGGGCACCAAAAGAAACACCCAATCTCATAATTTCAGCTAAGCCTCGAGTCATTAAAGCCGCTTTGGCATTATCACCATATTTTTTTCCTACCAACATCCCAGCAGCAATAGCAATCACATTTTTTACAGCGCCACCAATTTCAACTCCAATTAAGTCATTACTGGTATAAAAGCGCATATAATCATTTGAAAAAATTTCTTGTACTTTTTCTGCATTTTCAAAATTAGTCGAAGCACAAGTAATTGCTGTAATATCCTTTTGAGCCACATTTTCAGCATGACTTGGACCAGAAATTGCAACAATCTTATCTTCATGATCTGGATAAATTTCTTCAGTTAAAATTTGTGAAATTAGCTTCTTGCTTCCTGGTTCAATTCCCTTAGTTGCTGCCACAATTAATGGCTGTGTATTAGTGTCGAGCATTGCTTTTTTAACATTTTGAGCAACTTCTCTAATTGCTTTAGTAGGAACAACAAATAATACCAATTCACTATCTTTAACAGCTTGTGTTAAATCAGTAGTTGCTAATACACTTTTATTTAATGACCAATCTTTCATATAATGGCTATTACTGTGTTTTTCATTAATTTCATCGCAAATTGATTGTCGATTTCCATACAATACAACCTGATTATTTACATCATTATCGGCCAACATAGAAGCCAAGACGCTTCCCCATGATCCGCTACCTAAAACTGCAATTTTTCTCATAATTACCTCTCATATGGAAATTTTAATCCACTACCATCTAAGTACCAAGCTACATTATCTTGCTTGCGACGATAAATAACAAAGATAATAGCAGCAATAAATAATACCAAACTCAAAGCTTGTGATACTCGAATTACGTTAAAAATATATAAACTATCTGTTCTCATTCCTTCGACAAAGAAGCGAACTGTTGAATACCAAATTATATAACTAGCAAAAACCTCTCCTCGTTTAAAGAGACCTTTCTTATGTCGAAACATTAAAATCAAAACTAAGCCAATGAAATTAAAAAAGGATTCATATAAAAACGTTGGCTGATAATAATGTCCATTAATATACATTTGCTTAATAATAAACTCTGGCAAATGCAAACTTTGCAGGAATGTAAGACTTGTTTGTGCACCATGGGCTTCTTGATTCATAAAATTACCCCAACGTCCCAAAATTTGTGCCGCTAAAACACCAGGAGTAATAATATCAAGCATCAATAAAGGTGGCAACATACGATTCCTACAAAAAATAAGTAGCACCACTAATCCAGCTAACAAGCCGCCATATATTGCAATTCCACCATTCCAAATTGCAATAATTTGGTCTGGATGCTGTGAAAAATATCCCCACTCAAATATCACATAATACGTTCTAGCTCCTATAAAGCCAATTGGTACAGCCCAAAGCAAAAAATCAATGAAATCATCACTCATTATTTGCCGTTTTTTACCTTCAATAATTGCCATTGTTGTAGCAATCAAAACGCCAGTTGCCATAAAAATTCCATACCACTTGACGCTCAAATTTCCAAGTTGAAAAGCAACTGGATTTAGTGCTAAAAACAAATCATTTCCTCCGTTCTAGCTACTTATTTTTTTCATTTTCTGCAATTAATTTTGCTAATTGTTGTTGGAATGTAACACTTGCATCAAAGCCCATTTGCTTAGCACGAAAGTTCAAAGCCGCAATTTCAATGATAATTTCTAAATTACGCCCTACTTTAACTGGAATCGTAACTTGAGGAACTTCAATGTTACAAATTTCGCGAGTATCTTGATCAAAGCCTAAACGATCATAATTAGCTTTAGGATCCCAATTTTCCAACTTAATTACTAATTTAATTTCTGTATGATCCTTAACTGCTCCTACACCAAACATATCTTTAATGTCAATTATTCCGATTCCACGAATTTCCATTAAATGATTTAAAATTTTAGGTGCTTCACCAACTACAGTATCGTGATCTCTTTGATAAACATCAACACGATCATCTGCAATCAAACGATGCCCTCGTTGGATTAAGGCCAATGCTGTTTCACTTTTACCAACACCACTCGCACCAGTAATTAAAACTCCTATACCATTAATTTCAACTAATACGCCATGAATGCTAGTTCTTTGTGCTAAATGTTCTCGTAAATATTGAGTCAACACGCTCATTATGTATGTTGTTGATTCAGGTGTAGTTAAAATAGGAATCCCATTTTTAGCTGCAGCTTCTGTTAATTCTTTTGGTACTGGTAAACTACGAGAAATCAAGAAACAAGGCGTATCAGGTGTAGCCATTTTATTGAAAACCTGCAAACGTGTTTCATGATCAAGCATTGCTGCATAAGAAATCTCAGTTCTGCCAAGTAATTGAATTCTTTTTGAAGGATAAAAGTCAAAATAGCCAGTTAATTCAAGACCAGGACGATAAATATCAGAAACAGTTACTGCCCGATTTTTAATTAATTCCTTTCCTTGAACTACATGTAAAACATTATTATCTTCAAATAATTCTGTTAATTCAACTTTATCAGCCATAATCTTAACCTCTATTTGTCATTAACATCCTCTGTTGTTACATCACGAGCTGGTTTGCGATGATGCTCCTCTGTATCTTTATTTGTGTTCTTCCCATAAGAAACAAAGTCTTCCCAACTCATTTTATAGTCACTATCCATTTCTTTACTAATTTCACGTCGAATTTTACGTTTCAAGAAATAAATATATAACCAAATTAACCCTGCAATAATCAGAATAAATGGCAAGATAAGAATAAATAGCTTTAATAAAGCGAATAAAACACATACAACAATTGCTAAAATTAATACTACTACTAAAAATTCAATAAATCCCATAATATTCACCCTCTATTCTGGATTCTCTTGACTTAATCTCCATTGTAAGAAAGAATAGATTAAGTTATCGAGCTTTCCATCCATAACACCATTAACATCACTTGTTTCAAAATTAGTTCGATGATCCTTAACCATACTATATGGATGAAATACATATGACCTAATTTGTGAACCCCAAGCAATATCTTGTTGAACACCTTTTAATTTTTCTTTTTCTTTACGCTTCTTTTCTTCCTCTAATTGAAACAATTTAGCGCGTAAAGCATTCATAGCTGTTTCTTTGTTTTGAAATTGTGAACGTTGAGCCTGAGAAGTAGTTACAATTCCAGTAGGTAAGTGAGTAATTCTAACCGCACTAGAGGTTTTATTAATATGTTGTCCACCTGCACCACTTGATCTAAATACATCTATTCTCAAGTCAGCTGGATTAATATCTACTTCAATACTATCATCAATTTCTGGAATAACTTCAACACTTGCAAAAGATGTATGCCGTCTTTTAGCGGCATCAAATGGTGAAATTCTAACTAAACGGTGAACTCCCATTTCTCCTTTCAACAAGCCATAGGCATTAGTTCCTTTAATTAAAATACTTACACTTTTTACACCCGCCTCATCACCAGGTTCATAATCATCAATTTCAAATGTAAAGCCATGGGCTTCACTAAAGCGTTGATACATTCGCATAAGCATTTGCGCCCAGTCCATTGCCTCAGTACCACCTGCACCAGGATGAATTTCCATTAAAGCATTATTGGCATCATATTTACCTGATAAAAGTAAATTTAATTCATATTGGTGAAAACTATCTTTTAATTTTTCTAAATCAGTTTCTACTTCAACTTGCAAGTCATCATCAGGTTCTTCTTTTAATAACTCTAAAGCAGTTTCTTCATCAGAAAAAGCTTGTGCTAAGTCATTAAAGTGATCTCTTTTTTCTTTTAATTTATTTGTTTCACTAATTAATTTTTGAGCTGATTCTTGATTATTCCAAAAATCAGGATCAGCCATCTTTTCTTCATTAATTGCGATACTTTCATTTAAAGCATCAAAGTCAAAGAGACCTCCTGAAATGATTTAATTTAACACGTAATTCATCAAGTACAGTCGAAATTTCACTTATTTCCATTTTTTATCTCCTTTATGCAAAAAAGAGGAAGCTTTTGCCTCCTCTTTTATTATCAACTATCTTGCAATATTTTGTCTAATTTGAGCCTTCATAAATAAGCGAGTAGCATCAAATTCAATGTTGGCAACCATTTCTTCAAACATTCTATAACCAGCATCTTGATATTCAACTAATGGGTTAAGTTGACCATAACCACGCAAACCAATTGATTGCCGCAATTGATCCATTGCATCAATATGATCAGTCCAGCGATCATCAACAACTCTTAAAATAACAACCTTTTCAAATTCAAGCATTTGACTAGGATCAGATAAAGTTTCTTCTTTATCTTTATAATTCTCCTCTGCCAAGTTATAAAGCTTTTCTTTAAGTTCATCAGCAGATTTAATATTCTTCAAGTCAATCTTATCAGCAACTTCTTCATTGGTAAGACTTGAAACAATGAAGTCACGTAATGAATCGATTCGCCAATCTTTTTTGTCACCCTGAGTAAACATATCAACTTGATGAGAAATAGTCCGCTTAATCATTGGCATCAAGACATTTTTAAGTGATTTATCTTCTTCAATCACTTGCATTCTTTCACCATAAATAATTTCACGTTGTGTTCTCATAACGTCATCGTATTGCAAAGTTTGCTTACGAGTATCATAGTTATTACCTTCAACACGTTTTTGAGCTGATTCAACTTGACGAGTTATCATTCTACTTTCGATAACTTTATCATCATCATTGTCAGAAATTCGGTCTAAGAATACTTTTACTCGATCTCCACCAAATCTCTTCATCAAATCATCTTCAAGTGATAAGTAAAAGCGTGAATAACCAGGATCACCTTGACGTCCTGAACGTCCACGAAGCTGATTATCAATTCTACGTGATTCGTGTCTTTCAGTACCAATAACTGCTAATCCACCAAGTTCACGAACACCAGGCCCCAGCTTAATATCAGTACCACGTCCAGCCATGTTAGTAGCAATTGTAACTGCTCCTCTTTGACCAGCTTTCATGATAATTTCAGCTTCTTTAGCATGGTTTTTGGCGTTCAAAACAGCGTGAGGAATATTTTCTGCATCTAGCATTTTGCTCAAACGTTCTGAATTTTCGATTGCAACAGTACCTACTAAAACAGGTTGTCCCTTGGCATGTCTCTTTTTAATTTCTTCGACAACAGCTTTAAATTTAGCATCAAGTGTTGGGTAAAGAATATCTGGCATGTCTTTTCTTTGAATAGGACGGTTAGTTGGAATTGTGATAACTTGCATGTTGTAGATTTCACGAAATTCTTCTTCTTCCGTCTTAGCGGTACCTGTCATACCAGATAGTTTTTTGTACATTCTAAAGAAATTCTGATAAGTAATTGTAGCTTGAGTCTTAGATTCTTCTTGAATCTTAACTCCTTCCTTGGCTTCAATTGCTTGGTGTAAACCATCAGAATAACGACGACCTTGCATTACACGTCCAGTAAATGAGTCAACGATTAATACTTCCCCATCTTGGACAACGTAATCAATATCTTTAAGCATAATGTAGTTCGCACGTAAAGCCTGATCAATATGGTGAACTAAAACTTGGTTTTCAACATCATATAAGTTTTTAAGGCCAAAATGCTTACATGCCTTAGCAATTCCTTGACGAGTTAATGAAATAGTCTTGGTTGGCCAGTCAATCTTATAGTCACCATAATCCTTGTCATCATCAACATCATCGTCACTCTTATCTTCAGTTAAGGTTTTTACAAAACGATCTGCTCTAATATATTCGCCTGTGGCTTGTTGAGCTTCACCAGAAATAATCAATGGTGTTCTAGCTTCATCAATTAAAATAGAGTCAACTTCGTCGATAATTGCATAATTAAGTGGTCGTTGAACCATTTGTTCTTTATAAACAACCATGTTGTCACGTAAATAATCAAAACCTAATTCAGCGTTAGTTGAATACGTAACATCACAATTATATGCTGCACGCTTTTCATCTGGTGATTTTTCATTCAAGTTTAAACCAACAGTTAAGCCCAACCAGCGATATAACTGCCCCATTTCTTCTTCGTCACGTCCAGACAAGTATTCATTAACAGTAACTACGTGAACACCCTTGCCAGTAAGTGCATTAAGATAAACTGGCATAGTAGCTGTTAAAGTCTTACCTTCACCAGTCATCATTTCTGAAATATTACCAAAGTGTAGTGAAATACCACCAATTATTTGAACGCGATATGGATAAAGGCCTAAAACTCTCTTAGCTCCTTCACGACAAACAGCAAAAGCTTCTGGAAGTATATCATCTAGGCTTTCACCATTTTCAAGTCTTTTCTTAAATTCAGGAGTCTTAGCTTGTAACTGATCGTCACTTAATTTAGACATTTCATCAGCATAGCCTTCTACCTTATCTGCTAATTTTTCAAATTTTTTAAGTTCTCTTTTATCACTATCGTATAGTTTTTTTAAAATATTTACCATTAAATCGGTCCCTAAAATCTAATTTAAAGTCTAAAATACAAATGATATTTTACCATATTATTAAAAAAAAGAAAAATAACTAATATAAAAGACCCCCTGAGTTTAATCCCAAGGGGTCCTAGAATATTTTAATATTTATTATTCATTAGTTTCAATCAAGCCATAGCGACCATCATTTCTCCGATATACAATGCTAGTACCATTAGTTTCAGCATCTTGGAATACGAAGAAGTCATGTTCAAGCATATCCATCTGCAAAATTGCCTCTTCAGGATCCATTGGCTTCAAACTTACACGCTTATTGCGGACAATATCAAATTCACTAGTAGGCTTTTCTTCTTCTGCTGGAGTTTCAATGAAGAAGTCCTTAACACCCTTTTCACGGCCTTTACGGTTAACACGGGTCTTATACTTTCTGATTTGACGTTCAAGTTTATCGGAAACAAAATCGATGCTCCGATACATATCATCAGAAGTTTCTTCAGCTCTCAAGACTAAGTATGGGAGGGGAATCGTTACTTCAACCTTAGCATCGTGGTTCTTGTAAACTTTCAAGTTAACGTGTGCAATAACATCTGAAGTTAATTCAAAATATTTTTCAAGCTTTTCCAAACGCTTTTCAACATAGCTTCTCAAAGCTTCAGTTACTTCAATATTTTCACCACGTACATTGTACTTTAACATAAAAGATTCTCCTTTCAACCGCTATGCGGTTTTTCTTTACACCTATATTATACCAAAAATGTAAGCACTTGCACGACCTTTATCGACTAATTGTAAAACTTTCTACATGTATATCTGGATATAGTTGCCAAATAGCATCTCTTGCGTGGTACAAGGTTCGTCCAGTTGTATAAATATCATCTAGAAGTAACACTTTGCCATTGGGATTTAACTGCTGCTTAGTCTTTTTTTCGAGATAAAAACTTTGAGGAGTTGCCAAACGTTCCTGACGATTTAACTCTCCTTGACTAATCTTTAAATCATATTTCTTCAAGATTGGACATAAAGGTACCAAATCTCGAAAAATTTCATAAATCGTGTCAAAGCCCCTTTTTTTGATATGACTTTCTGAGGTGGGAATGGGGATATAGTAATCAAAACCTAGTGGCACACGCGTTCTAATTAAAGCTGCTAATGCCTTGCCTACTTGATAGTCCCCATATCTTTTATATAACCTCATTGCATTATAAAACTGCACATCATATGCATAAATTGCTCGATTCTTTAACAAAGCTTGATATTTTTTCTGCCAAATTTGACAATCTTGACAAATTTCATTTTCTCCAGATTTTTGGCAGTACTTGCATCCCTTTTCTAAATAGGAAAAAGAATTTCGACAATCAAGGCACAGAATATCTACACTTTCAGATAAAGGATTAAACAAGTTATAAAAATTTAAAGCTGGTAAAAATTTATTTCCGCAAAGATAGCACCTCATCGGTTCATCCTCTTAATTTCTGAAATTGCTTGTCTAATGGGTAAAGTATATTTATGATAGCAAAATAAAACTAACCCATCTTGATCATCACTGCTTCTCCCCACTCTACCTGCAATTTGAATCAAAGATGCTCTTGTATAAATGGCATCATCAGCTGCTACAATAATTACCCAAACATGTTTAAAAGTAACTCCTCTTTCTAAAATAGTTGTGGTAATTAGAATATCAATCTTTTTATCTCTAAATTCCTGTACTTTATCAATCCGTGCTTCATCAGCCGCATGAACACCCTTTATTACCATTTCTTTCAATTGATGGCAGGCTTTTAAAGCTTCTAAATAAACTGGTATTTCGTTTATCCTTGGTACAAATAATAACAGCGGGTGGCCTGCTTTTATTACTAATATTATTTGCTTGAGTAGATGTTTATTTAACTGCTTTTTCTTCAAAAAAGGTTTTAAAAATAATTTTTCTTTAGGGACAGGTAAAAGTCCCCCATGAAAGCGTCTATTTAATAATGAAACTGTAATTTTTTTGTGTTTAATTTTTTCAAGTAAATCATCTGGTGGAGTTGCTGTTAAATATAACTTCATACCATCAGTTTTAACAGCATTATTGGCCCCAAAATGCAACATAGGACTTGGAGCGTAAGGAAAAGAATCCACTTCATCAATTATTAATAAATCAAAAGCATGATAAAATTTTAGCAATTGATGAGTTGTACAGATAATTAATTGTTCTGCTTCATAATCTTTATACTCTCGACCATGATACTTCCCTATTTTTATTTTAGAAAAAGCACTACTAATTCTCGGATATAATTCATTAACCACATCAATTCTAGGAGTAGCTATACAGGCTCTTAATCCAGCTTCTAAACATAATTTTAAGCAGTCAAATAACATCTCTGTTTTTCCAGCTCCTGTTACTGCATGAACTAAATGATCTTGTCGTTTTTTAAAAGCATAACAAATTTCTTGTGATACTTTTGCTTGTCTAGCTGTCAAATTCCCTGACCAAGTTAACAAATCATTTTGTTTTGAGTATGACTTATTACTTAAATCCCTAATTAAGTAGTCATTCTCACTCACTCTCCCTAGTCCAATGCACGCTCGACAGTAAAGTTTTTTCCCAGCTATTTTAGTATTGCAATAGCTTCCACATCTCTGACAAATATTATTAATTATTCCGCTAATTTTTTCACAATTAGGAAATATGCTAGAATCATCTTGATTGATAATCCATTGTCTTCCTGCTAGTGAGGTATGATTTTCCATAAAATTTCCTCCCTAAATTTAATTACCCCCAAGAAAGGAGAATTTTTTTGTCAGAAAAAGAAAATTTTTTAACCATTAAAGAAGCTGGACAAAACGAATTAATAATAAAAAAGAGTCGTTTTATTGCAAGCTTCGCCAGAACAGATACTAAAGAGAAAGCCGAAGCCTTTGTCAAAGAAATATCCAAAAAATATCATGATGCTACTCACAATACCTATGCATATACAATTGGCTTAAATGACGATCAAGTAAAAGCCAGCGATAATGGCGAACCACAAGGAACTGCTGGAGTAGTTGAATTAAGAGCTTTACAATTAATGAAATTAAAAAATGTTACCGTTGTAGTAACTCGATATTTTGGTGGAATAAAACTTGGCGCAGGTGGATTAATACGAGCATATTCAAATAGTGTAACTGAAGCTGCCAAAGCGATTGGTGTTGTAAAAAGAGTATTACAAAAAGAATTAACATTCTCAATTGCCTATAATCGCCTAGATGAGATAAATCATTATTTAGAAGAAAACAACGTTTTTGTTTCTAATCGTGAATATGGAACTGATGTAACTTTTACACTATTTGTCGAAGATAAAGATATCGAACCATTAGAAACTGACCTTACTGATTTATTAAAAGGAAAAGTTGATTTAAAAGAAATCGGTCAGCGCTATAACGAAATTTTACTTAAAGAAGTCAACTATCATGAACAATAAAAAAACTGGGGTTTTACCCCAGTTTTTTGCATTAAAACTAATTATCTTTATTATCTCTACTTGTTTTACGTTTTAATTGATTAGGTTTTTCACCACCAAGATGCCAAACCTCAACCGTTGGATCACTTCTTCGAGTGCTATTTATCATTCTTTGAATCAAATTAAGCAATGGATGATATTTATCACCTAACAAACCAACTGACTCAACAAAAAATTCTAATGCAATCAGCAAACCTAAGATCAAAGGCCAAATTCCCCAAGAAGGTGATAAAAGGAAAAGCAGTGAAACAAACGAAAAGACTAATGAAATCCCATAAATACATAATACAGCCTGTCGATGACTAAGCCCCATTCTCATCAATTGATGATGCAAGTGATGCTTATCAGCTTGAGAAATAGGCTTATGATTTAATTTCCTACGAATCATTGCATAAACAGTATCAGTAATTGGCACACCTAAGATAATAATTGGCACAATTAAAGAAATAAAGGTTACATTCTTTAAACCTTTCAAAGATAAAATTGAAATCATAAAGCCTATATATAAAGCCCCTGTATCACCTAAAAAGATTTTAGCTGGATGGAAATTATATGGTAAAAAGCCCAATAAAGCTGCTGCCAAAATAAAACAAGCAATTGGAATATATAGTTCTTTAGTGTGAAGGAAGAAATATCCAACAACTCCCATCGTTGACAATGAAATTAATGAAACTCCAGTTGCCAATCCATCTAATCCATCAATCAAGTTAACTGCATTAGTTAAGGCTAATATCCAAAAAATGGTAATAGGTAAACTCCACCAACCTAAAGTAATAACTTGTTTGGAAAAAGGTAGAATAATTTCTTTCATTCTAATTCCAGCTAAGAAATAAATAATCATAGCAGCAATAATTTGTCCTGCTAGTTTTTGCTTAGGTTTTAATTCTAAAATATCATCAATTAAACCAGTTAAAACCATCACACTAGAAGCAAGTAAAATTGAAAAAGCTTCATGTGTTGGGAACTGCTCCCGCAATAAAATAAAAATTCCAATATTAAAGGTCACAAAAATACCTAATCCTCCAATTGTAGGCATAGGCTTTTTATTAACACGACGTGCATTAGGATTATCAACTGCTCCTAAAACAAATGCTAATCTTCTGATAAAAGGCGTTACAGCCGTTTGAATAATTACTAAGAAGAATAATTTTACAATAATTAAAAACATGTTTTTCTAAACTTTCTGCTAATATCTAGCGTTTATTATACAAGTTGTGAAAAATTAGTACAAATACAAAAAGGACTTATTTATACAAATAAGTCCTCTTTTTGGTTATTTAGCAATCGCCACCGCACGTTTCTCACGAATTACGGTTACTTTGATATTACCAGGATATTCCATTTCTTTTTCTATTTGGTTTCGAATATCTCTAGCTAAAATTGTCGTCCGATCGTCAGAAATCCTATCTGGTTCAACCATAACTCTAATCTCACGACCTGCTTGAATTGCAAATGCTTGACTAACACCTTGATAGCCTGAAGCAATTGTTTCTAATTGAGTAAGTCTTCTAATATAATTTTCTAATGACTCACTTCGTGCACCTGGTCTTGCTGAAGATATGGTATCAGCAGCCACAACTAACTCTGCAATAAACGATAATTTAGGCACATCACCATGATGAGCTGCAATTGCATTGACTACAATATCAGATTCATGGTACTTACGTGCTAATTCAACACCGATTTCGACGTGGGAACCTTCAATATCGTGGTCGATAGCCTTACCAATATCGTGTAATAATCCCGCGCGAACCGCTAATCTTTCATCTAAACCAAGTTCAGCCGCCATAGTTCCAGTTAACTTCCCAACTTCAATTGAGTGAGCCAGAACATTTTGGCCATAAGAAGTCCGATATTTAAGTCGACCTAAAACTTTTACCAATTCAGGATGCATTTTATGAATACCTAATTCAATCAAAGCTCCTTCACCAGCTTCATAAATATCATCATTGACCTCTTTACGAGCTTTATCAACCATTTCTTCAATTCTCGCTGGATGAATACGCCCATCTTTAATTAAACGTTCCATTGCTCTCTTAGCAATTTCTCGTCTAATTGGGTCAAAGCCACTCAAAGTCACAACTTTTGGAGTATCATCGATAATTAAATCAACACCAGTTAAGGCTTCAAAGGAGCGAATATTCCGACCTTCACGGCCGATAATTCTTCCCTTCATTTCCTCATTTGGCAGTTCGACAACTGACACCGTTGTTTCAGCAACAGTATCAGCCGCGCTACTTTGAATTGCATCTACCAAAATTTGTCGAGCAAAACGATCCGCCTTGGCTTGAGCCTGCTCATTACTATTTCTTATTAATTCAGCACGCTCACTGTCAAGTTGATTACTTAACTCAGCTAAAATTATTTTCTTAGCTTCGTCCTTACTTAATTCTGCTACTTCATAAAGCTTCTCTTTCCGCTGAGATAATAACTCATCGGCTTCAGTCTGCTTTTGAGTAAGGTCGGCTTCTCTTTGCTCCAACTGAGTCTTAGTTTGTGTGAGTTGAGCATCTTTTTTGCTCAAATCCTTTTCTTTTTCTTGAATGGCATCTTCTTTTTGTTGCAAACGAGCATCCCGATGACTAAGTTCAATTCTTTGTTTACTCAAATCATTTTCAGTTTGCTCACGATAAGCTCTAATTTCTTCTTTTGCTTCTAAAATTTGCGCTTTTTTATCGTTTTCTGCCTCTTGGCGAACTGTTTTAGCAGTTTGTTTAGCTACCTCAACTTCCGCCTTAATAGCATCTAATTTAGTATGGGCATTTTCAAGCAAATGTTGTGCATCATTACGTGCATTCTCTGCTTGTTTCTCCCAATGCAACTTTCTAATTAAATAACCAATGCCATAACCAATTAAAAGTGAAACAATAGCGATTAACACAGGAATTAAATCTGTTTTCATCATTATCACTATCGCCCTTTTTAAGAATTATACACACAAATTAATGATAAATTTTCCTATAAAATATGTCAACAAAAGTAAAAAGACCTTAGTTAAAAACCAAGGTCTAAATCTATTTCTTCAGTCTTATTTTTTACTAGCTTTTTCGCCACTTTTTTCATCCTGCTCAATTTTTTCCTTTATTTTTGCAGGATCTTCTTTTTCTTCAAGTGATTTTGCATCAATTCCATATGCTTCACGAACTTGAGTCATAATTTCATTATAGATGTCTGGATGGTCTTCCAAATATTGCTTGGCATTTTCTCGGCCTTGACCAATTCTATCTTCCTTATATGAGTACCATGATCCGGCTTTGTCAACAATATCCTTATCAACTGCCATATCTAATAATTCGCCAGATTGGGATATTCCTTTACCATACATAATATCAACTTCAGCAACTTTAAAAGGCGGTGCAACCTTGTTCTTCACAACTTTAATTTTCACACGGTTACCCACAACATCACTTGATTGTTTAATTTGTTCCGCACGGCGCACTTCAAGACGAATAGTTGAATAAAACTTTAATGCGCGACCACCAGGCGTTGTTTCCGGGTTACCAAACATAACGCCAACTTTTTCACGAATTTGGTTAATGAAAATGGCAATAGTCTTAGTCTTATTAATATTACCAGACAATTTACGTAATGCTTGACTCATCAATCGGGCTTGTAACCCAACGTGAGAGTCACCCATTTCTCCATCAATTTCAGCTCTAGGTACTAAAGCAGCAACAGAGTCAACTACCAAGATATCTATCGCTCCACTTGCAATCAATGTATCCGCAATTTGTAAGCCTTCTTCACCGGTATTAGGTTGAGATAAGATAAGTGAATCAATATCAACACCTAAAGCTTCTGCATAAGCTGGGTCCATTGCATTTTCTGCATCAATATATGCAGCAGTTCCTCCACGTTTTTGAACTTCTGCAACTGCATGCAAGGCCACAGTTGTCTTACCAGATGATTCAGGCCCATATACTTCCACAATCCGGCCACGAGGGTATCCTCCTACACCGATAGCGGCATCAAGAGCCAAAGATCCTGTTGGGACAGTAGATATTTGAGTATCAACCTTTTCTCCCATGCGCATTACAGCGCCCTTACCAAAGTTCTTTTCAATTTTCTTCAGTGCTGCATCTAAAGCAGCTTGTTTCTCATCTTTAGCCAAAGTATTTCCTCCTTAAGCTAGTTACTAGTTAATTATACTTGCTACCTAGTTACAAATGCAAGCAAAAAACGAACTAGCGTTCATTTATTTACACATCATAAGATCCACCATTAATTAGATACCCGATTATTTGAATATTTTTTTAATTAATAAAAAAAAGCCTTACGGCTTTTAAATTACAATTCACCAGCAAAAACATCCCTAGATTGGTAGAAATAATCCCAACCGGAGTAAATTGTAAAAATCAAACAAATATATAACAAAATTGTACCAATAAAAAAGATATCTCCTAATAATAAGAAAATAATTGACAACATTTGAGTAGCAGTTTTTATCTTCCCTGGCATCTTTGCTGCTAAAACTTCACCATCATTTTCAACCAAAATTAAACGTAATCCAGTTACTGCAAGTTCTCGGCAAACAATAATTGCCACAATCCACGCTGGAGCTTTACCCATACTTACTAGAAATACAAAAGCTGTCATTACCAGCATTTTATCAGCAAGTGGATCAGCAAACTTTCCGAAATTAGTTACCAATCCTCTTGCTCTAGCGATATGCCCATCAAGGTAATCGGTATACGAAGCACCCGCAAAGATTACTGCTGCCAATACTTGGCTAAATGGGATATTCACATTAGCAAAATTAAAACTTCCAGTTGGGAAATTTAAAATTAACACTAACATAAAAACAGGAATTAAAATAATTCTAAAAACTGTTAAACGATTTGGTAAATTCATTCTTTAACTATTGTCCCCCATTATTTTGACCTTCACCAGCACCGGTATTGCCTGTTGTACCTGTATTGCCAGTGTTTTGATTAGTCGTATTTTGGCTAGTTTGATTTGTATTAGTTTGGTTAGTGTTTGTTTGACTTGAACTAGCTTGGCTAGACTGTGTATAAACACTTGAAGAACTAGTTGCAATGCTACTACTTTGTGAATAAGTATTAGTATATGAAGATTGAGTTGTTCCAGAATTTGATGAAGATGAAACTTTTCCGATAGTTAAGCGCAAGTTCAAACTTGTACCAGCTGGAGTATAAGGGATTTTCTTACCTCCGACTGTTACTTTAGTGCCTGTATCATTGGATAAATAAATCGAAACAGATTTAGCAGATTCAGGAATTTTTACAGTATGCTTGCTATCAGATGAAATCGACCCACTCCATTTAGTTTCGCCATCAACAGTAACTGATGCTGAAAGATTGTTAGTTCCAGCATGAATTACTAAATTACGGTTACTTTTAAGTCCAGTAACTTGATATGAACCATATCCCAAGCGAGTAATCTTTACATGACTCTTTTCAGTCGATGATGATGCTTTTTCTGAAGAAGATGAGCTATCAGATTGTGATGAAACAGTTACTGAATCACCTGCATCAGATGCTTGTTGTGAAGATCCTCTAAACAGAGATGTAATTAACACATAAATTATTACAATTACAATTACAACTCCTGCTCCTAAAATAATGCGTGGCATTTGATTTTTGAGCATTCCTTTTTTACTATTAGTGGTCTTTTTTACTTCTTCAGTCTTATTATCAATTGAATTTTCAACATATTCATCACTATTAGTTTCAGGTACATCTTGATGGTATTCAGCTAAAAGTTCCTTACCATCTAAACCAACAACTTGTGCATATTGTCTAATAAATGCACGTACATAAAAATCTCCAGGAAGCTTGTCAAAGTCACTATTTTCAATAGCAGTTAAATATCTACTTTGAATTTTGGTTGTTTTTTCAACATCGGCAATAGACAAGCCCATTGCTTCTCTAGCACTGCGTAGTTTTTCTCCGATATTAGCCATAATAACCTCTTGTTCTAAAAAATTAACAAATTGAGTATACCACAAAATGATGTTAAATTAGCCATCCACCTGTAATATATATTGTCTGTCCTGTTAAATAATCACTTTCAGGTTGTAAAATGTTTTTTACCCAAAAACTTATATCTTTGCCTGACGCTAATCGTCCTGCCGGAATTTCACTTTTCACTTCATCTAAAACATCATCAGAAAAGATTGCATTCATTGGTGTATCAACTGCTCCTGGGGCTAAAACATTGACAGTTAAGCCACTAGCTGCAACTTCTCTTGCATAAGCCTGACTAAATCTCGTCAAAGCAGCTTTAGAGGCACTATACGCTGACTCTAAGGCACTAGCTTGACCACCATAAACAGATCCCAAATAAATAATCCGACTATGCTTGTATTTAAGTAAACAAGGTTCTAATAACCGAGTTAACTTTAGCGGAGTAACTAAATTAATTTGTATTTCTTGTTCCAAATTATCTAAATCTTGTTCTCCAAAAAAGCCATAATTGGTTACTCCTTGTGCAAATATCACAACATTAACTGGCAACAAGCCTTTACAAAATTGCTGCAATTCAAAATTATTTGCTAAGAAATCTAATTTTATTGCAATAAAATCTTGCTTAGGAAACTGGCTCATTAACTGATTAGCTAACTTATTCGCTACTTGCTCTTGATTACTATAATGTAAATACAATGACCAACCATCAGCTGCCAGCTCATTAGCTATTACCTGTCCAATTCCACCAGTTGCTCCAAAGATAATCGCTCTTTTCAAATCATCATCCCTATTCTATAGTGGAAAAAACTGAGCAAGTTTTACTTTCTGCCAATAAATCTTGACAAATCTGCCAATATTCTTCAAAACTCATTCTTTGTAATAATTTTAGCGTATCAAAAATATTTTCATCATGAATTGCTTCTTCTGCTAACTCAAAACCTAAATCAGATAAATTGTTAAAAGCAGCCAACAAAGTAGCTAATGAAACTTTCTTCAACATTTCAAAAAGCTCTCTTAACTCATTCATTTGTTTAGTATATTTTTCTGATGCAAACAATGTTGTTTTTAAGTCACTCAATAGACTATCGCCATTGTTAATACCTAAAATAGTTACAAAATTCCCTTGTCTAGTATAATTTACATCAAATTGTAATGGGCTAGTTAATTCACCATGTAACATTTTCTCTTGATACCAGGCACTCTTTTCGCCTAGCATAGATTCTAACATTATTTCAAACAAAATTTGGCCTAAATCATTATTTACTAATACTTTCTTAAAGTCTGGTAATTTGATTCCTAAACAGAAATAAGGCACCTCTGTCTTATTTTTAAATTCCGTAATCCCTAATTTACCAGCTTCCGATTTAAAAGTATGGTCTCTTTTTGGCCCGCTTTGTAAGTATTGTTTATCTAACTTCTTAACTTGACTAAATAAACGAGTGATTGCTGATGGAGCAAAATCGCCTACTGCAATAAAATGCATATTATTAGCTGTATAATTTTCTCGATAAATTCTAGCTAAATTGCGACTATTAATCTGTTTAATTGTCTGGCTTGTGCCTCCAATATCAAGGCCAAGATTGCTCTCACCAAAAAGTTGCTTCATTATGCTATCGCTAATTGGCCAAGTTGGCTCATCTCGATACATTGCTAATTCTTGAGCAATAATTGGTCGTTCTTTATCAATACTCTTTTTACTAAAATTAGGATCACCCACAAGTTCAAATAATAAATCAACTGTTTTACTCACATTATCAATACTACTTGCATAAAACATCGTAGCATTATAACTCGTAAAAGCATTGGTACTTGCACCAATTTCATCAAATCGTTCAGTAATATCTCCACTTTTTTTACTAAAAAGTAAATGTTCTAAATAATGTGCTGATCCAGGAATTTGCTTATCACTACTCCCAAAATCGACAATAATTCCAAAAAACTTTTGTTTAAATCCCTTTCTCAAAACTACTTGAGCAGTAAGTCCTGAAGAAAAATTTCTTTTTTCAATATCTAATTTTTTCATTTGATATAAAAACTTTCATTTAAAGTAAGCTTATTAGCTAATTTTATTAAATCCTTTATTTGCATTTGTCGAATACTCTTACCTAAATCATCAAAAGCATATTCAGGCATTAATAAAGCTCTCAATTTTAGCATAATTCGATAGCCAGCTCGATCAAGTCCATACTGATGCTCATTATAGATAGCCTTCTTTATTTTCTTAAAAATGGCTTGATCAATATCTCCTGCTTTAATATTATCTATTTCTTCTTGAGCAATTTTGCTAGCTTGTTCTAACTTATCATGACTAAGCCCAGCAGAAATAAGCAATAAAGAATTATTAACGTAATTATCAGCATCAACAGCATAAGCTGCACCAAGCTGCTCACGAATTTTTCTAAATAAAATTGAGCTATCATCGCCTGCCAAATAACGTGCTAAAAATTTACCAGCTAACCGCTCTTTTTTATTCAATTGACCATTATAACCGAATCCCAGTAGCATTTGTGCTTGTTCAAAATTACGTTTTTCTTCATCAGTAAATGGATCAGGCAACATTTCTATAACTAGGTTAGAACTTGTAAACTTAGCTTCAAAATCATAATCACTAAAGGCGTCTTTTAACAATTTTATTATATACTTTGAATTTTTAGCATTACCAATCATAGCTGCTGGACAAGTAGTTAAGGCTTCACTATATGCATCCAGGCCCTCTTTATCAGCTTCTAAAATTTCATTAATCGGTCCCATAATCCCATGAGCAAAATCTGGTTGATCATGATACCACTTTTTAAAGAAATGTTCCCAAGCATAACTAGTTGGACTAGCCATCAATTCTTGATACTCATTAAAAAGTTGATTTTGAGCCAACTTAATTACCTTGGAATCTAAGTTAGGATAGCGAACAATCCGGCTAAAGGTCTCAATTATTTTTTCATAACTATATTCAGGGTCCATTACTTCAAGTGGCTCAATATAGCTTAACCTATACATCAAAAGAAGCTCTCTACCATATAGCTGTGGCGTTACATCAAAGGACATATTATATAAATCTGTCAATGCACGAGTTTGCTTATTAATAGTATTAAAATATTGACTACTATTAACTTGCATTTTAGCTAATAAGCTGGCCATTGCTAAATTATGTCCAGTCAATGGCATTTTCAAAAAAAAGCCAATATTAGCCTTGGTTAAGTTTTTATTTTCTGTAATAAAAAAATTATTGTCCATTATCATTCTCCATCTTTGGCTGAACTAGTACTTGCCGAGGCTTAGAGCCTTCAGAAGGCCCAACTATTCCCTTAGCTTCCATTTCATCAATAATTCTAGCAGCTCGATTATAACCAATTCTAAAGCGCCGTTGCAGCATAGAAACACTTGCAGACTGTTGCTTAGTAACTAGCTTAACCGCTTCTTCATAAAATTCATCTTCTGGTTCATCATTGCTACTATTATCTGACTGTTCCTCACCTTTTTGGGGCATCATTGATTCATTGTAATCTGCTTCTTGCTGATCCTTTACCCAAGCAACTACTTTTTCAACTTCTTCAACCGAGATGTATGCTCCTTGAACTCTTTCAGGTTTAGCAGCACCAATTGGTAAATACAACATATCTCCACGACCAAGTAATTTTTCAGCTCCTACTTGATCTAAAATAGTCCGTGAATCAACACCACTTGATACAGCAAAAGAGATTCTAGAAGGTACATTGGCTTTAATTAAACCAGTAATGACATCAACACTCGGTCTTTGAGTAGCTAAAATCATATGAATTCCAGCTGCCCGTGCCATTTGACCCAAGCGAACAATGGCATCTTCAACATCATGGCCACCAACCATCATTAAATCGCTTAATTCATCAACAACTACCAGGATAAATGGCAATTTTTTCATAACTGGCTTTTCTTTGTCTTGGTTGTTTTCAATAACCTTTTGATTGTATTCCCCAATGTTTCGAACGCCACCAGCAGCAAAGAGTTTATAGCGTCTTTCCATTTCTTTAACAGTTTTATGCAAAGCATTAGCTGCTAACTTCGCATCAGTAACTACTGGAATTAATAAATGTGGCACTCCACTATAAACAGACAATTCTACCATCTTAGGATCTATTAATACCAACTTAACATCATCAGGATTGGCCTTCATCAAAATACTAGTAAGCATCGTATTAATTGCAACTGACTTACCTGAACCAGTTGATCCTGCAATTAACATATGAGGCATCTTAGTCAAATTCGCAGAAATTGTCGTACCAGTAACATCTTTGCCCAATGGTACATCAAGCGGATTAGCTTTTGACTTATTGTCTTGATTGAGCATAACATCTTTAAATGAAACTGCACTAGTTGTCTTATTAGGAACTTCTATCCCTACTAAGGGTTTACCAGGAATAGGAGCTTCAATTCTAATATCTTTTGCAGCAAGTGCTAAGGCCAAATCATCAGCTAAATTTACAATCTTACTTACTTTAACCCCAACTGCCGGTTGAATTTCATAACGAGTAACAGTAGGCCCTAAAATAGCCTTTTTTACATTTACTTCTACTCCAAATGACTTAAAAGTAGACTCCAGCACTTGTGTATTATGGCGAATTAAATTTTTATCGCCAGATTGATCAACCTTTTTTATTGGTGCTAATAAATCAAGCGGAGGTTTTTGATAGTTAGAATTTATATGGGTAGGTTTAATTTCACCATGATCAACATTACCTAACTCCATTTTCATCTTCTGGTCTTCATCAGAAAAAGCGTGACTTTTAGGAAGCTCTTTCTCCTCAGAATTAGATGGGGATGGAATCTCAATTTCAGGTTCAAAATGAGTCTTTTTTTCAGTAGTAGTCTTTTTAGACAAGTCAGGCATGACATCTAAATCAGTTTGACTTTGTGTTTTCATATCTCCTGTATCTGGAAATATATCATTATTAGCTAAAGGATCTTGCAGATTTTTACGATTATCACGATTTTGTAAGTAATTATCCCTTGCTTCGACATACTTATCCTTTAATTTAATGCCCGCATCTTTATTAGTTTCAATGAATTTTTGGCTAGAAGATTGGAACAAATGCAATATTTGAACAAATTTAACATCAAAAAACATTAATAAACCGCTAATAAGCAAAAGAAGGCCCAGAATGACTGCGCCTAAATTTCCTAATAAGGGATAAAAAATACTGTAATAAAAACTACCTACTAATCCACCACCAACACTCTCAGTCAAGTTGCCACGACTAAATTCAGCTAAGATGGTTTTAGTAAATACATTAATAAATCCATTAAAAACATCAAGATGACTAAAGAAGTTAGCAGCTAATTCCAAAACTAAGCCACTATATGCCAAAAATAATCCACTACTTCGCTTAAATCCAATTAATGGTGGCTTAGAGTAAATTAACATTACAAATCCAAACATTAAGAATAAAAATGCAAGGATAGGATAACTGTCGCCAATAAAAAAGCGGAGAATATTTGCAAACTCTTTACCAATTAATCCAAGTTTGGCAAAGGTTAGCAAGGCATAAATCACCAAAAAAATGCCAAAAATTGCCCAACGTAATTCTTTTTGAGCAACAGTTTTTGCCTTAGTTGCCTTTTTCCTTTTTCTTGGCATTTCTTCTCCCCCTTATTGATTAAAAGTTCGGTTCAAAATTCAAGTTAACTGGTTCATCTAAAGCCACTGAAGTTAACTGATAAGTTAAAGTTTCAATATATTCAACTAGCGGTCTACTTAAAAGCTTATAATCACTTTTTTCAAGGTCTTGACCATCACCATAATAATCTTTTAAAAATACAACTTGTGTAATAAGACCTGATACTGTAAATTCACCTGGATTAGGACTTACTTCAAATGGAACTGCAATTTCAAAATAACTTCCACCTTCAGCTTCTAGTAAATTCCCTTCATCATCTTGTTGGGCAGCTTTTCGTAAAGCAATGTTAACTTCGCTCTTAACGTGATTTTCTTCATTTAAATCATAGTGAAAATTTCTTACTAATACAGGTGTTTCTTTTGTAAATTCAACCATTTTATTCATCTCCTAAATTTCTTTCATAACGTTCATGTCTATTGTAATCATCTTTCAATTTATCATTTTCATAATGGTGACTCTTTTCAAGCTTAGGAAACCCTTGTTGGCGCAAAGCTTCCATAATTACCATTGCAGCAGAATTTGATAAGTTATATGCTCGAATATGATCTGACATTGGAATGCGCAAATTGCGGTCATAGTACTCTCTCATAAATGTTTCTGGTAAACCGGTAGTTTCTTTACCAAAAACAAAATAATAATTCTTATTATTATCTGTGTAATCAACATCAGTATAAGATTTTGACGAAAACTTAGAAATCAAATACATTTCATCATTAGGACCCAGAGTATCCAAAAAAGCCTTTAAATCATCATGCTTGTGAATTTCAACTTTGTCCCAATAGTCGAGTCCAGCTCGTTTCATTTTTTTATTATCAAGTTGGAAACCTAATGGTTCGATCAAATCCAAAACAGTTTCTGTTCCAGCACAAGTTCTAGCAATATTGCCAGTATTTGCTGGCATAAGTGGTTCAAATAATACAATATGATTAGTCATTTTTATCTCCTAAATCTAATTTAGTCTGAGCTTGTTTATTGATTTCAAATAAATCCTCATCATTATAAAAACGGGATACAGACTTAAAATAGTTAAAACTTCGTGACACAATAATTTTAACAACTGCATAAATCGGGATACCAAAAATCACACCCCAAAGTCCCCAAACGGCACTAGCACCTATTAAAAGTAAAATTGTCGTTATTGGGTGCATCTTCATCTTGTTTCCTACAACGATTGGAGAAATAAATCTCGTTTCAATTGTTTGCTCAATTGCAAAAACAATTAATACATTAATTAACATTCCCCAAGAAGTAATTGAAGCAATTATCAAAACAGGAATAAGAGCAATAAATGTACCAAAATATGGTATTAACAACATAAATGCAGCTAAAACTGCCAAAGCACTTCCATATGGAAGACCGATTATATTATAGCCAATAGCATAAATAATACCGACCCAAACCGCTACTGTAATTTGACCACGAATATAGGCACTAATTGCTTCGTTAATATCATGAAGTAATCTAGAAAAGCTATCTTGCCATCTACGAGGTGCAAATTTAGTCAAGCAGCCATTTAACTGGTGACCATCTTTAAGCATATAAAATAATACAAATGGTGCTGTTAGCAGCGTCATAAAAATCATTGTAATTACACTAACAGCAGATGAAATATTTGTAAGTGCAGCTGTTCCTGTCTTTTGCCAAGATTTGAAAAGAGTTTTTTCAACACTATCAATTACACTATTAATATTGGATTTAAATCCTTTAAGATGAGGATCATGCAACAAATTTTGAGTTGTTTTTACACTCGTATCCCAAATATTAGGCCAATTTTTAATTAGGACATCTACTTGACCTTGAATAATTGGCAAAAGTGAATTAATAACCCAAATTAAAGCACCAAGCACTAGTAAAAATAATACCAGAATGGTTACTGTTCTTGGAACTTTTAACTTTTGCTCAAAAAAATCCACAATTGGATTCATCATATAATATTGTACCAATGCCAAAATCAATGGTGGTAAAATTGCGCAGAAAAATACCCAAGCTGGATTTAAAATAAACGAAATTTGTTCAAACAAAAATATAATTAGAAAGAACAACAATATATTAAGTAAAAAAATCGTAAAGCGGTTATTCAAAAACCAATCTTTAAACAAAGTGGGCCGCTTCAAATTAGTCTTATTATCCATAAATTAACCCCTTTTTATGTCTAATTTAAATTTTAGCATAAATAAAACTCGCCTATCTCAAAATAAGCGAGTTTTTTTAGCTATTTCTTGATTCTAAAGAGCCACTTTCTAGCTTCCTCAATCAAAATTAATGGGATTGGAATAAGACAAAGCATCATCCAATCACTGACACCCAAAATACCAGTGTTAAAAATACCTTGAACGCCTGGAGTAACTGTTAAAATAATAAACAAAATTATTTCAAATAAGATTCCAGTCCAAATATGTGGATTGATAAATAATCCCTTTTTGAATACTGATACCTTTTCAGTTCGACAATTAATAACATTAGCAATTTGACTAAAGACAATTGCACCCAAAGTCATAGTTGTAGCTTTGATATAAATATCACCACTTGTTGCCAAATGTCCGAAAGCTAAACCAGCTTGCTTATTTACAAAGAAGTAAGCAGCAACTGAAACTAAAGCTTCGAGCAAACCATACCACAAGAATGCTTTGACAAGAACCCTCTTATTCAAAAGATGATCATTGCGACTAATTGGGGCACGTTTCATGACATCTGGATCACTTGGTTCAGCCCCTAAAGCTAAAGCTGGCAACATATCTGTCCCTAAGTCAATTGTCAAAATTTGCATTACAGTTAAAGGTAAAGGAATCAGACCACCAGATAATAAGTAAAGAACTGAAGGAATTGCTTCAGGAACATTAGATGAAAGAATATATGTCAAGAACTTACGAATATTGCTATAAACAGTTCTACCTTCCTCAATTGCAGCTACAATTGAAGCAAAATTATCGTCAGTCAAAATCATATTGGCTGCATCTTTAGCAACATCTGTTCCACTAAGCCCCATTGCAATCCCAATATCAGCTCTTTTAAGAGCAGGAGCATCATTTACTCCATCACCAGTTGCTGCGACTACTTCACCATTTTCTTGGAAAGTCTTCACAATCTTGTATTTTTGTTCTGGTGCTACTCTAGCAAAAATAACCTCATCTTTTAATGCTTCACGTAATTCGCTATCAGACATTTCATCAAGTTCACGTCCATCAATTACACGTGCATTTTCAGAAGTTATACCAATCTTAACTGCAACTGTTTTAGCCGTTAACTTGGAATCACCTGTAACCATAACAACTCGAATTTTGGCATCATGACAATGCTTAATTGCATCATAAATTTCTGGTCTTGGAGGATCACTCATTGTTACCAATCCAGCAAACACAAGTTGATCCTCAGCAGTTTCAATTGTCAGACTAGAAATAGCATCATCATTTTTAATCTTCTTATATGCTAAACCCATGCTACGCAAACCTTGACGCGCATAATCTGCATTTAAGCGATCCAATTTTTGCTTATCTTCCATTGTTAACGGCTTAACTTCACCATTAACTTGAACAAAAGCACAATCCTTAATTAAGTCACTATATGAACCCTTAACCAATACTGCTGCTTCAGTATCGCTAATTTGGTTAACCGTAGACATTTTTTTACGTTCTGAATCAAATGGAAATTCTCTCAGGCGTGGCATCTTAACCATTTGCTTGTGGATATCATATCCCGCCTTTTGAGCCATGATTACTAAAGATGCTTCAGTTGGTGTACCTAAAATTTTATTTTGACCATCTTTGTTCTCTATTGAAGTATCGTTGTCCAAAGATGCAATTTCAGTAATAACTTTTAAATCAGGATGTTCATCATACCAAAGTTGTTTACCATTCAATTCAACTTGACCATTGTTAACATATCCATCACCAGTAACTTCAAATTCATCATTTAAAGTTCTAATGTAATGAATCGTCATTTGGTTTTGAGTTAAAGTACCCGTTTTATCAGAACAGATAACGGTAGTTTCACCCAATGTTTCTACTGAATTTAATTCTTTAACTAAGGCGTGCTTTCTGGCCATCCTTTTAACACCCTGAGCCAAGGATAACGTAACCGTTGGTAATAACCCTTCTGGAATAAAGGCTACAATCATTCCTAAGCTAAAAATAAAAGCTGCTCCAAAAGGTTGCTTCACAAATAATATTGAAGCAATAAAGAAAAAGAGACCAATTGTAAATGCAATGATTGATATTTGCTCAGTTAAGCGATTCAATTCACGCGTTAAAGGAGAATCTACTTTTTCCTGTTTCTGAGTCAAGTGAGCAATTTGCCCAAGCTCAGTATCCATTCCTGTACTAAAGCAAATCGCTGTTGCAGTACCAGATACAGCTGTGGTTCCTGAATATACCATATTACTTTCAGCATATTTACCCTCACCTGGGTCAAAGCTAGTTCTTTTACTTTCAGGAACTGATTCACCATTCAAAGCTGATTGATCCACTTGTAAACTTGTTGCGCTAATAATTCTGGCATCTGCTGGCACCTTACTACCAGCTTGCAGTGCAAAAACATCACCAGGAACAATATGCTTAGCTTCAACTTGCTTTTTCTTTCCATCACGATAAACTTGCACATAACTTTCAAGCATTTTATTTAAAGCATCTGTTGCTTTTTGTGCTTGTCGTTCTTGCCAAAAACTAAATGTCCCATTAATAATATTAACCAGCCAAATAGCAATTCCTAATTCCATTGTTCCTGAGACAATTGCAATAAAACCAGAAATCCAGAGTAGGATTGCCATTAAAGTTGTAAAATTTTTAATAAATGTTTGCCATTGACTTTGCTTAGGAGGGCGCTTTATTTCATTTAGTCCATATTTTTCCAGTCTTTTTTCTGCTTCTTCTGAAGAAAGACCTTTACTAGATGAATTAAGTGTCTGATAAACGCTATCAATTTCACTTTGAGCATAAAGCTCGCGAATTTTCTTTTCGTCCACTTCATTCTCCTCTTTCTTAAATGTTACTTAATCATTTTAACTCAAAAAATTTAACTAGCAATGATATACTAATAAAAGTTCAGGATGTGAATGGAGGGATTATATATGAAAGTTCTCATTGGAGGCTATACAAAAAAGACCTCAAAGGGTATTTATCAAGCTGATTTGACCTTAAAAAATGGCCAAGCTAGTTTGGAAAATTTTAAGGATTATATTGAAATAAATGGACCAACATATTTTAAAAAATGTGGTAATTATTTGTTTTCAATTGCTAAAAATGGTGATGAAGGTGGCATTAGTTATTTTCATCTAAATCCAGTTAAATTAATAAATTCTGTTTTTCAAACTGGCTCTTCACCTGCATATTTAGGTATCAACGAAGATAAACAGTTAGTTTATACAGCTAATTATCATACAGCATACTTATCTGTTTATCATTACGATAATCAAGGTGTGAGCTTAGTTGATCAAATTAAACATGATAATTTCAATTTAGGTCCTCGTCCAGAGCAAAGTGATGGCGCACACCCACACTTTTTTGACGAAACACCTTCAGGTAAGTTAGTTTCCTGCGATTTAGGTAATGATAGTGTTGATTTTTACGAATTAAAAGACGGTCATTTAGTTCATTTAGCTCGTTATCTAAATGAAGCTGGATTTGGTAGTAGGCACATAGTATTCAACAAAGAAAACAATTGCTTTTATGTTGCTGGTGAATTATCAAGTAAAGTAAATGTCGTTAAATATAACGAAAGAACTTGGGAATTTGAAAACATAGCTACTTATAAAACTATTCCTGATGATTATACTGAACATAATGGTGTAGCAGCTATTCGAATGTCAAATGATGGCAAGTTTTTATATCTTTCTAATCGTGGTCACAATTCAATTACTGTATTCAAAATAAAAAATGATCATACATTAGAACTCATTCAACGAATTTCTACATTCGGTGAGTTCCCTCGTGACTTTAACTGGGACAGTAGTGAAAAATGGGTTATCGTAGCTAACCAAAATACAGATAATGCTACACTATATGAAAGAAACAGCGAAATGGGAACATTAGCTGTAGTTCAAAAAGATGTGGCTGTTCCAGAAGGCACTTGTGTAATATTTAGTAAGGAGTAGTTTAAAATCAATGCTAATTAACATTATCAAAGCAATCATTTTAGGTATTATTGAAGGAATTACAGAATTTCTTCCAATATCTTCTACAGGACACTTATACTTAGCGAATTATGTCGTTAAATTACAAGAAAATCAATCATTCATTGATATGTTCATGGTAGTTATCCAACTTGGAGCTATTTTAAGTATTATAGTTATTTACTTTAACAAGCTTAATCCATTTTCATTGTCAAAAACTAAGTTACAACGTGAAAATACTTGGTCACTTTGGTTAAAAGTTATTGTTGCTGTATTACCTTCAGTAATCATTGGTTTGCCACTAAATGATTGGCTTGATGAACATATGACGAATTGGCAAGTAATTAGTGCCACTTTAATTATCTATGGGATATTATTTATCTTACTTGAAAATTACTACCGAAATCGCAATGCTAAGTTAACTGATTTGAATAAAATTAGTTTTCGAATGGCTTTCTTAATTGGATGTTTCCAAGTTCTTTCATTAATTCCAGGTACATCACGTTCTGGGGCTACTATCCTAGGAGCAATGCTTTTAGGAGCTAGTCGTTATGTTTCAGCTGAATTTTCATTTTTCTTAGCAATTCCAACTATGTTTGGTGCTTCATTATTAAAGATTGTCAAATATGTACACGCTGGGCACACTTTTGTAGGAGATCAATTAGCAGTTCTTTTAGTTGGTATGGTAGTTTCCTTTGTTGTTGCGTACCTTGCTGTTAAATTCTTACTTAAATTTATTCAAACTCACGACTTTAAGTCATTTGGTTGGTATAGAATAGCTTTAGGTATTATAGTTATTATTATTGGAGTTTTTGTAAAATAATGAGGTGACCTAAATGCTAAATCTTTTATTAGTATTATTGATCATTTGGCTATTGTTTAAGTTAGGAATTGGTTTATTTAAGATACTCACTTTTTTATTTGGAATCATCCTAATTTTTTACATTGCCTCCTTCATATTTATTCCAATTCTTATTATTTTAATAATTGGATTAGGAATTAAAACATTAAGTAATAACTTTTTATAGTAAATAGACTGGTAGAGTAATTCTACCAGTTTTTTATTGTAATAAAAAAAGTCAAAGCTAATGCTTTGACTCTTTTTAGATTAATTAAACTTAATCTTTTTTCTTTTTATTAATGAAGATCATACTTGCTAAGCCCATTAATGCGATTCCTAAACCAGCAAGAGCTGAAGTATTCGCACCTGTTTGAGGTAAAGTACTTTGCTTACTATTAGCAGTATTCTTCACCTTATTTGCTGAGCTTGATGAAGTAACAATTGTAGACTTGTTATCTTCCATACCTGTCTTCTTATTTGGTTCTGTAACATGAATAGTTACTTTTACTTCATCCTTTGATCCATCTGGATAAGTTACAACAACAGTACCGGTTGTATCACCGTTATTCGTATTTGGAGTTTCTTTCCAAGAATATTTTGTACCGTCTGGCAAATCACCTTTATTCTTAATGCCATCAGATGGGCTTGGAGTAGTTCCTTTATTAGTTGTAATATCCTGACCTTGTGGTTGTGGATCAGTAGGGGTATTAGCATCTCTATCTGAACCTGAGTTATCAGCTTTGTAAGTAATATTTACAGTAACGTTTTCATTATTCACATTAGGAATCACTTCAGAAACAGATTCCGTACTTGGAGTATATCCAGTAATATCTGGAGCCTCAAACTTAGGCCAAGATTTATCTTCACCAACTTGCTTCCAATCGCTATAACTTACTTGACCATTCACTTGATCAACTGTTGCTGTTCTTTCAAAGACAACTAGTTGAGTAGTTACATCAATATCACCATTTGGGTTAATTACATTAATTGTACGTTTTATACGTTTTCTCAAATTGGTTTCAGTTACACCGTCTGGATAATTCTTAGATGGATTATCTGGTAGTGGATCATTTGAAGATTTTGGATCATCTGGTGTTACAACAACAATCTTGTGAGTTAACTTAACGGTCTTATCACTTGGATTTGAACCATCGCCTGGGAAGTCAATTGTTGTTGGCACTTTTTGACCTGGTACTAATTCGTAGCCTTCTGGAATTGTTGTATCTGGTACTTCAACACTTTCGCCTGGCTTTCCTGGTACTTCAACTGTCTTAACTGGCTTGTCTCCAT